>JAQBDA010000096.1:0-18492 GCA_032124675.1 Chloroflexota bacterium | reverse complement strand
CAGGGCGACCTGTGCCGGCGTAGCCCCCGACCGCTCGGCGATGTTGCGGACGGTTGGAACGCTCACCAGGTGTCCGCGCTCGATGGGTGAATATGCGGTCAGCAGGATATTGTTCTTCGCGCAGAATTCCAGCACCCCATTTTTGACGTACAGCCTGTTATGCAGGTTGTATGGCACCTGGTTGGTGACGAGCGGTGTCTCGGAATGACCCTGTGCCCGCACAAGCTGGTCGAGATTGAAATTGCTCACCCCCAGATGCCGCGCCTTACCCTGCTTCACCAGTTCGTTGAGTGCCCGGAAAGTCTCCTCCAGGGGAATGTCCTTGTTCGGCCGGTGGATCAGGAACAGGTCCAGGTAATCGGTGCCCAGACGCTTCAGGCTGCCTTCCAATGCTTGCAGCGTATCCTGGTAGCGCATGGTGATGTGCCAGACCTTGGATGTGAGGAACAGGTCCTGGCGGCGATAATCGCGGATCACTTGTCCGACCAGTTCTTCAGTGTGACCACCGCCGTACATCTCAGCCGTATCGATGTGGGTGTAGCCGAGCTCGATGGCTGTGCGGAGGATCTCGCGCGCGGAGTCGTCGCGTGAAGTATCGGGGTACATCCCGCCCCCCAAGCCCCAGGTGCCTTGCCCCAAGACAGGTATGCGATCGCCGTTATATAGGTTTACATAGATCATGGCAGTTTTCTCCAACCGGTAAGCCGGGACAATTGAACTACGATCTATTATAAACGCTTCTTGAAATGTATCAGCCGTTCCGCCTCCTGATAGCCTGATGCAGTATGCGCTAGAAGGCTGACCTCATTATCTAGCAGGCAGTCCGATACCATCTCCCGCAGAGCCAGTGCCCGAGCCCATGCCTCAGCTGCCCGGACGAGCTGCCCCCCACCTTGCCGGCACAGGTCGGAGTCTACGTACCAGCATGTTCTAGAAACCGAGCTCCTTCAGGATCTGGTCGCTGCTGCGTGAGCTGGAGGATTTGCCTTGCAGCTCTTCCCAGAAGCGGTCGTCGTAGCGCCGCGAGCGCACCGGCAACGGCATCGGCACACCCCAGCCGATGAGCAGCACTTCTTCCTTTGGCTGCAGGCGGGCGAGCATACCGCGCAGCGCCTCGCGCCCTGCCAGCCCGGAGAGCACGGCGCGGATATCGTCATCGTCGCCCAGCCAGCCGGAGATGCGCGTGCCCAGCTGCGACATGACCTCGTCGTAGATCTGGGACGGGCGCTGGTCGACGATCAGCAGGGTGACGTAGTATTTGCGCAGTTCGCGGGCGATGGTGCTGAAAGTGGTCTGGGCCGCCATCTCGCGGTTGAGCAGCTTGTGTGCCTCTTCCAAGACGATCACCAGCGGGCGTGGTTCATCCTCTCCGCTGGTGCGGAAAGCGTTGGTGCGCTGCTCCCAGCGCTCACGGATCTTGCGGGTGAGCAGATTGCTGACCAGCAGGTAGTCCAGGTCGCTGTCGTACCTGCCAAAGGAGAGCACGATATGCTGACCAGCCTCTAAAGATTTAATAATCTCGCCTACTGTGTCAGCCGCCGGTTGCTCGACAATATATGCCCGCCGGAAAAGCACCCCCAACTTGGAATGCAGCCCTTTCGCGGCTTCAGGGTGTACTCCGGTTCGGAATGCCCATGCTTCCACGCTGTGAGGTGCTGGTACCTTCTTGCCTTCCTCATTTTCGATAGTCGCACCGACGAGCATGTCCTTGAATTCTGCGAACCATCTTCCCAGACCAAATGTCGCCACCAGGGCATCCAGGACTGTGGAGGTCGTCTCGCGCAGGTTCAGCTCGCGGGTCAGCAGCTCGATATCCTGCGGCTGTATGTCAGCCATTGCGACCTCGAGGTTGAAATCCGGTGGTTGGTTGCGGATGGTGGTGCCCTTGCCGACACCCACCACCCGCACCCGCCCGGGGAATTTCTCCCGCAGGCCGGGGACGCGCAGTCCGGTGTCCGAAGCGGTGTCTTCAAAGCCGTATTCGTTGTGCATATCCAGCACCAGCACAGCAGCACGGTTGTGATGCACCAGCCCTGCCAGCAGCAGGCGGGTGAGAAAGGATTTGCCGGTGCCGGTCGCACCGAAGACCCCAGAGGAGCGCTGGACGAATTTATCCAGGTTTATGCATACCGGGTGACCCTGCTCGCGGGTGAAACCGATGATAAAGTTGCCCTCCTGGCTGGTTTTGCCAAAGATCTCGGCCACGTCGCCTGGCTGGGCCAGGCGTACAGATGCGTGGTGCGGCGGCACGGTCTTCACCGGCAGCGGGTGAGGCTTCTCGCGCAGGCCGAGCTCGATCTCCTCCAACCAGCGCGGGTAATCCGGGCTTTGCAAATCCGGGCCGCGCTCCAGCATCAGCGCCGGCAGCACTTCAAGGGTCGTGTACAGGGTCTGGCCGTGCAGCAGGCGCGCCATCCCGGGCGGCAGGCGGGTTTCGCTCTGCTCGTCGGCGAAGCGCGGGTCGGTAGCGCCGAGCTGCAGGTCGGTCACCAGACCGAAGTACAGCCATTCGCCGCTCTCGATGATCACAAAGGCGCCTTCCTGCACTTCCTGAGGCGGAACGGTCAGCCGCACGCGCAGGTTTTCCTTCAGCCCGCCGCCTACCAGGTAACCGATGGTCTTTGGCTGATCCTCATTCATCTGTCCGTCCGGCCTCCCCACCAACTGCGTGTGTCTTATTATTATCGATCTGGATGAAGGATAAACTACCCATCAGGCTTTCCCTGGCAGAGCATCGCCCAGCGCTCCGAGCACGCTCATCAAGGTAGAGTAATCGTCGCGCAGCAGGATGATCAGCTCCTGGGTGGCGGCATCGCTCCAACCATGGTTTCCCGCCTCGGTATGGGCCTCCTGCGCCTGAGCCAGGTGGGCTGCCAGCAGCTCGCCGACCGGCATCTCTTTGGCGCGCAGGATGTGGCGGAAGTAGCCAAAGCGCCCGGCCGCAGTGAAGCGGCGTATCTCGTCAGCCTCGCACAGGTAGATCTGGTCCAGGCTGAGCGGCGGGCGCGGCGGGAGCAGGTGCAGAACCCGCTCTCCTTCGGCGTAGCCGACCACCAGCACGCTCATTTCCAGCGGCACATTGCGGTTCAGGCGGTTGTCGGCGATCACGCTTTCGTCCACGCCCTCGGCAGTGACCAGCTGGCGCACCAGACCGTCGTCGTCGATGTGCATGTCGTGGATCAGCCCGTAGATCTGGTAGCCATCCACCTGCGGCACACGCACCAAAGCACCAAAGGAGGGCGCTTCGAGCTGGTTCACCCGGCAGCCGACGACGAACCCGGCGGTGTTGGCGCGCAGCAGGCGCCCGATTTCGATGGTTGTCATGCAGGGATCCTCCAGAAAAAAATCGACCTGTATCTCACAGTCGGGATCTGCCCGGTTGGTCTTTGGCGTACTGTTTATGAGAAATACCCTCGACCGGCACCCCGCGCTGGCGCAGCTCGAGCACGATCATCTGCGTCACCTGCTCATGCTCCTGCAGGCTGACCAGGGCAGTCTCGTGGGCGCGGTGCAGCAGGTAGGGGTACGGTCGTGCGCCCAGGATGCGGCACTGGTCGACCAGAACGGCGTGCAGCGCGTCCAGCTTCGCCCGGTCGTATGCCACCCAGGCGGGGACCTCCACCCGCGCCAGCCAGGGCTGTTCGCGGCGACCGGCATTCAGGTAGAAAAAGTGCAGACCCAGCCGTCCCGGGTAGCTCTTCGCCGATTGCGACTGGATGGCGAACACCGCCGAGCGCTCCCCCGGCGCAAGCAGCGCCTGATACAGGGCTTTGTCGCTGACCCCGCGCAGCGGCTGGAACTTGCGTATCTCCGCCATATCCTCAGGCGCGGCGCTGGCGACCTCTAACAGGCGCACCACCAAATTGGCAGCCGGTTTATCCACGTAACCGGCGGTGATCACCCCCAGATCGGCCAGCTGATCGAGCGCATCCAGGTATTGTGCCATGCTTTCCTGGTAAGCGGACCTCTCTTCCGTGCTGCCATCTTTGACACCCCAAAGCTCTACCGGTCCATCGGTGAAGGTCACCACCGGCGGCTCAGCTTTGGCAGCCAGGTCTGCCAACATGGCACGCTCGTATAGGTCACGGGTCAGCGCCAGGGTGGCATCGGTCTGGTCGTAGAGCTTATCATCGTAGTACAGTTGGCAGGTTTGAGCAGTCTGCGGGGTGGCAGGTGATCCCAGGCGCATTTGGATGGCGCCCACGTTCACCAGGCTGTACGCTACCTCCGCATGGCGATCGTAGCCGATCTGCGACCCGTCGGCGGCGATCAGGGTGGCCGATTCGGGCAGGGCGGGCAGCGGGAAGCTGCCATCCAATGCTTCGCTATCGCCTTCCGGCAGGCTCGCCGGCAGCGCGCAGCGCAGCGAATGATCGTAGCGCTCAACTACCTGCTGCACCCGGCTGCGCAACTCCTCCCCTTCCCGGGCATAGCTCTCCAGCAGGCGGGCAGCCAGCTCCTTTTTCCGATTCAGCTCCTGCTGGCGCCGGGGGGCGTTATCACCCAGGTCTTTGATCTGCTGGCGGACTTGCTGGAAATCGATCGACATGAGGTAAAATTTACCCGAGAACCGGTTGCGAGTCAAGCGGGTAATTCTATCCGGATCGAATCGTGGACCTATGACTGCTGTATCAGAGCTGATAACCAATCCCACCCAGGCCGCTCATATCCGCCCATTCGACCCGCGGCGCGACCTGAACCGCGTTGCAGACCTGGTCGAGCTGTGCTTTGCCGAGACGCTGGATCAGGAAGGGCGCAGCTATCTGCGTCACATGCGCCACGCGGCCCGCAACCCTGGTTATTTCAGCATGGTGTCCCTGCGTGCCCGCATCCCGCTGTCCGGCTTCGTCTGGGAAGAGGACGGCCGGCTGGTCGGCAACCTGACCCTGATCCCGTATGTCTCTTTGCAGCGCAGCTACTACCTGATCGCTAACGTGGCGGTGCACCCCAATTACAGACGCCAGGGCGTCGCCCGCGGTCTGACCCTTTCCGCACTGGAGCATCTCCGCCGACGCGGCGCGCATGCCGCATGGCTGCATGTGCGCGGGGAGAACAATGCGGCGACGGAGCTGTATCACACGCTGGGTTTCGTAGAGCGCGCCAGCCGCACCACCTGGCACAGCGCACCGGAGGCTGAGGATGGAAAGGCAGCCCATCCGGGTGGGATGCACACCGGGGGAGCGGATATGGCGGTGAATGTGCTTGCGCGCCGGGCGCGCGATTGGCCGGTGCAGCGCATCTGGCTCAAGCGGCTTTACCCGTCCGTGATTGCCTGGCAGCTCCCGCTGCGCACACCCGCCCTCCAGCCAGGGGTGTGGGGATTATTCTACCGGCTGTTCAACGACCTGCACCTGCGGCAGTGGTCCGCCTGGCGGGATGGACGCCTGATCGGGGTGGTCGCCTGGCAGTCATCGCCGGGCTATACCGACCACCTGTGGCTGGCACTTGACCCGGATGGCGACGAGACCGCAGTGGCTCCATTGCTGTCAACCGTACGCCGGCGCAGCTCGCCTCGCCGCGCATTGTCGCTGGATTACCCCCGCGGCAGAGCCACCCATGAGATCCAGTCGGCGGGGTTCAGCGAGCACCAGACTCTGATTTGGATGGCGCTGGATCTTACTTCAAACGCTTGAAAACTCGGATTCTGGAGTCATCCCGGCAGATCACTTTGTCTGGAGTGGGCTCGAGCTCCACAAACCGGTCCTGATCGACTGTATCTCTGAACGTCTGGCGGTAGTTGCGCTGCTCGATGAGAGCGTAATCGGTTTCATCCAGCCAACGGTTGGAAAGGTCGGGATTCCAATAGCCGTATTTTTCCAATGCAGCGGCGTCACCATCCAGATAGAAGGAGTAGCCATCATTCACCTGAGCTGGGTAGATCTGCACACCTTCCAGGTACAGGAGCGGAGCGAACGACAGCCCGCCATACCAATACACTTTGGACCCCGGCGGGATCAGGCGGGCAAGATGAGCGCCTACACTTTCATACGAAGAGATGACATCACCGCCGCAATCGAATGTCTGGTAGCCCCGCCCTAAGACATGAGTGGGTGTTAAGAACACACCCATTAAGAACAGCAGCGCCAGGGCTATATACCCAAAAGATGGCTTTTGCTGCGATGGATTGTGGCTGAAGCGAAGGATCAGTGCTGACGCGATCAGGATCGCGATCCCGCCCAGCAGTCCGGCTATTGTTGCTGCCCAATATCGCCCCTCTCTGGGCAGTATCTGAAATTTGTTTTCCAATAACACACCAATGCTCGGCAGCCCGAAAAGCGAAAGATCTACCTCGAGTATGGAACTGCCGTAGTCGGCATATGTGCTGAAACCGATACCGGCTGAAACTGCGATCACGAACCCTACAGCGATCGCTTGCCGCCACCAGGTAAGCACCTTTGACCAACTGGCGAAGGTAAGCGCCAGAAGCATCCATCCCAGGCTGGCGAAGAAAGCGGTATAGCCTTCCAGGCAGAAGGCGCAGTAGTTCTTACTCATCGTTGCCCAAAAGTGAATGGCAAACAGCGCCAGGAAAAGTGCCGATAGGAAGACTGCACTGCGGTACTGGGAATTGGCTTTCCAGTCCGATTTGCGCGGCCACAAGAGCCAGCATGCTATTATGCCGGAAAACGCCAGAAAATGGAATCGATAGGTGCGGAAAAAACTATTAACACGATCTGCGAGCCCAATTTCAGGATCCCAAATTGGATTTGCCTGGGGAGGCTGCCAGGGTGCCAGGAAGGGCGCCATTTGCTCCGGCAGCCAATAAGCATACATACGCAGGATGCCCGGCCAGAAGGGTAAATGCAGGACCAGCAAGGTCAGCAAACCTGCTGACAATGCTGCCAGCCCTGTTTTGCGCCCATTCTGCCAGAAAATGTATATGAGCAATAAAGGCAGGAGTAGAAACAGATTGATGCGCGTCATCCACATCGCAGCCGCAAGCATTGCACCCAACATCAGCTGCCACGTTGGGCGATCTTTTCCCAGGGTTAGCACCATAACCCAGACCAGCATACAGGAGATCAATACCTGCATAATGGCAGTGCTGTACATTTTGATGATGGCCGGGTTTATTGCCAGCCCTACCAATACCAGGGCAGCCCACCAGCTGCCACCCAGGCGACGGGTGACAATCCACAGACCCAGCAGCATCAGTCCACCCAAGAGAACCGCGAAGTATCTGCCAGTGCGCAAACCTGGCCCAAATAGCACCTGAACAGCCCCCGGGATATAAAACGACAATGGCATGTGGTTGCTCCAAAAGCCATCATCCTGGTAAATGCGATATTGCCCGGTGACGAAAGCATATCCTTTATATAGATAGGCACCCTCATCCAGGACCGAGTCGAGGCTGTGCGCGTATCCCCAGGACTGCGCTAGGTGAAGTATGGCTGCCGCCAGGCCAACCAGGATAGGTATCCAGGTCAGCCTAAGAACCTTAGTAAGGCTACGCCGGGTATGATCAATGGATGTGGATAGTTCTCCAGACATCGTGTATACAAGAATTATAATCTCTTCGCAAACGGCTGCCTGAGCCTTGCAGTAGGTCTACCAGGTGGCGGTGCGAATTTATTAAGGTAGTTCTCAGGATTCAATGGTTGACTTTCACCCGGAGTTGGCTTATACTCATGCCAAGCGGAGGAACACTTCTTATGCAGGATGTTTCTTCAAGTGAATACGCTGGAAAAAGCTGACAGGCACGCACGTAGACGCGCGTGCCTGTTGATTATTTCACCTACCATACATTACCGTACGAAAGGAGACTGTTAAATGGACTACGGCATGATCGGTAAGATAGATAAAGCCAAGCGATACGCCGAGCAGCGCGACCGGATCAAATTCAGAGCGCTTACTGTTACCTTTGAGGGTGAGAACAATCCCCATACGGTTCGTCTGGCAGATGGCGTATGGCAGTGTGACTGCGATTTTTTCCAGACCCGCGAGCGCTGCAGCCACACTATGGCGATGGAGATCATCCTGGAAGACATGCTTCCAGACTCTATCTACGCGGTATGATGCCTTAGCTTCCAGCTTTATCCGCTGCTGGAACAGCCCATCCCTGCCAGGATGGGCTGTTTTATTTTGGAGGCCGTTGATCCACCCAGCCTTCCAGATTGAATTGGCGTACGATCCAGTCTCCCAGGCTTGGGGAAAGCACATTGGCATAGTACAGCAGCCTGGCCTGGGAGGGGATGATCACCTCGGGTTTACGTTTCAGGATCGCCTGCACGATTGCCTCCGCAACTGGCTCCGGTGGGATCTTCCTGGAGATCCATTCGAATTCCAGCCCTTCGATCATCGCCGTGTCCACTCTGCCGGGCAGGATATTGCTGATATACACCCCGCTGCCGTGCAGCTCCTGGCGCAGAACCTCGACAAATCCGGTCAGGGCAAATTTCGCCGAAACATACGGCGCATCTGGGGGCAGCCCCTTTTTGCCATCCATGCTGGTGACCACCACAATATGTCCGTTTTTCAGTGTACGCATGTGGGGCAGCACCGCCAGGATGGCGTAGACGGCTCCATAAAAGTTGACTGCCAGGGCATGCTGGATAATGTCAATATTGAGTTCATCAACCGAGGCGCGCACATATTCCCCGGCGTTGGAAACCAGAATGTCGACCCTACCCCAGCGATTTACTACGCTCTCTACCAGACACTCCACCTGCTCTTGCTGGGATACATCGGTAGGGATGATGGCAGCCTGCCGACCGAGTGCTTCGATCTGTGCTGCTGCCTGTTCCAGCAGTGCCGTCCGGCGGGATGCCAGAGCGATATGCGCTCCCCGGTGGGCCAGAGCCAGGGCTGTCGCCCGGCCGATGCCGCTGGAAGCGCCCGTTACAATGGCGATTTTATCCAGGAAAGTCTGCGGCGCTGCCATCAGGCGCCGCCCCTTCCATCGGTGCTGTCCAGCACCATATTCATAGAAGCTGATATGTATTCGAGCGGACCCTGCGGCACCTGTTTTTCCGGCACCAGGTACCCAGAATCGAAGTATTCCCAGATGGTCTGGAACGGCTGCTTGCCGGGCACCCATTTCTCTGCAATCACAACCCCATGGGTGGGGAGCACTGTGAAGACGACCTGTCGAGGATCGCCCGGGTCGTTAAGAGACTGTGAGTGTGAATAAGCCTGGCTGATGCCCTGCGCCTGTACATCGGTGCCGCAGGTCACCGGGTAGTGGAAATAAGCGGGTTCCAGCGGGACAAACTCGACATACCTGGGATCGTATGCAGAGACACCTCGATGCCCGTGCAGTTTGGAGCGGATCACCGGCACGGTTTCCCCGGCTCCTGGACCGCTTGCGAGCACGACCCTCGGTAGATGGCTGTCCATTTCGATCATTTCAACCGCTTCCGAGGAGGGTGGGTAGTTTGGCTTGCCCTGGATGTGGCGGACGACAGCGCCGCGCTGGTCGGGGCGCACACCGGTGATGATGGCCAGGTCATCCTCGCCAAGGTCACCTTTGTTCACCGGTCGAGCACTGCCGGTGATCGTGGTGATCAGCGCGCCGATCTGCACGTCCCAGGTGGCGAAGCAGCCCTCGCTGTATTGGCTGGCTATCGCCACCTCCACTGCCGGGACATTTACCATATCGCTGATGCGTACCATCTCTGTGAAAAAACCGCGCCGGTCCAGCTCGCGGGCTGCGTGATACATCGCCTGGGGGGATTGCAGGGAATCCCACACTGCTTTCGGGAGCGGCTCTCCCTGGGGGATATGTTCGGTGATCTCATGTGCGCTGACCCGGGTTGCCATTCGCAGGATGATATCCCGGTAAAATTCAGGCTCATCGTGGGCGCGGCTGTATGGATATGCTCCAACCAGGTCGAAATGATAAACACCTTCCGGCTTGTCGTCTCCCACCAGCAGTAAGATATTGAGACACATCGCCTGAGCCTGCAGCACTCGTTCCAGTGCCAGGATCGGGCCGCCCCGTCTTCCCTGTTCGTAGAGGACATGGTAGGCGTTTTGTGCCAGACCGGGAAAGTCGAAATCGCCGCGCTCGGGAGGCTCTTTTTCCAGGGCTCGCTTGAAATGCGCCTGGATTTGGGACAGCTCTTGCGGCTGGATGTGGATCAGGGTGAATACAGCAGGCGTATGGTCCAGCTTGTAGCGCGAGCGGGCGAGGAGCTGGAGAGAATTGCGCCAGGAGAGCGGCTTGCCGTATGGGGCGGTCGTCAGCAGGATGCTGGTGTCGCTGTCTGGGGTGTCCTGCACATCGTGCCCCTGCAGACGGAACTGCTTGAGGATGTTTTGAGCCGTTGCCTCCGCCAGTGAGCTGGGCGAGGGGCCGGGAATATACACAACGCTCATCTTCTGCAGCCATGTGTGTACCTGCGGTTTGGGGATATCTTTCTCTAAAGGTGTTTGGGTCATGGTGTAAATCCTGGTAGAGATGGTCAGATTTCTCCTATTATAGTCAATTTGCTGCTATTAGACAAAGTTTAAGGGGCAGGCTGGCGATAAAGACGCCTCGGCTGTGGGTTCGAGGGCCCATTTTCTTTGGTATGATAGAAGCGATCTTTGAAATATTGTGGGCTAAACATTAGCCATCCACGCACAGGAGTCTATACTCATGACCAACCCGCTAAGCCCTTCCGCCCTCAGAGTCCAGCAGGCGCTCCAGGCACAGGGGTTTGACCTGCAGGTGCTCGAGCTGCCTGATTCGACCCGCACGGCGCTGGATGCCGCCCTGGCAGTTGGCTGCCAGGTGGGGCAGATCGTAAAATCGCTCATCTTCAAGGCGAAGCGCAGCGGGCGTCCGGTGCTGGTGGTTGCCAGTGGAGCCAACCGGGTGAATGAGCGCATTATCGAGGGGTTGATCGCTGAGCCTTTGGGAAAGGCGGATGCAGATTTTGTCCGCCAGCATACCGGGTTTGCAATTGGCGGTGTGCCACCGGTCGGTCATCTTGAAACTTTGCTGACTTTCATCGATCAAGACCTGCTGCAGTATAGCGAGATTTGGGCGGCGGCCGGTACGCCCAACGCGGTGTTCCGCCTGTCACCGGCAGACCTGGCGCGCATGACAGGGGGCGAGGTGGTCAGGATAACCTGAAAAGAGGCGCAAGGGGATCTTCCGACTGGAGATTTTGCAATATGCAGCCGAAAAAACATTCACAAATTGATATCCGAGTGCCAATCCACGGGAATAATCTGCTGGAAAAGGCGCTGCAGGTCATAAACCAGGATGTAGAAATAAAAACATTATGGCAGGTGATCAACGTTAACGCCATCGACAGGCTGAAGATGAGTGATCATGGTGCGGTACACTTCCAGATCGTCTCCAACATCGCTCTCAGGCTTGGGCGAATTCTCCATAAGAAGGGTGTGGAGATGTCGATCACGAAAGACTATGAGCTGGGGTACGAATACGCGGAATTGGTGATCTTGCTTGCCAGCCTGCTGCACGATCTGGGTATGACGATCAGCCGTGAAGGGCATGAGGAGTTCAGCCTGTTCCTGGCGAACAATATCCTGCATAGGATCTTAGATTTCCTGACAGTTGAGGAGAGGACAATCGTCATTTCAGAAGTGCTGCATACCATTATCGCTCATCGCAGTGATGGCATGCCATACACAATCGAGGCCGGGATCGTGCGGGTAGCAGATGCGCTGGATATGAGCGAAGGTCGTTCGCGTATTCCCTATGAAGCCGGAAAAGTGGACATCCATTCAATATCAGCAGCTGCGATTGACAAGGTCGAGATCCTTACCGGTGAAGACAAACCTATACAGATTAATATATGGATGAACAATTCAGCCGGCATTTTTCAGGTGGACGAGCTCTTGAAGAAGAAGCTTATAGGTTCGGGTTTGGAGAAATATGTCAAGGTACGCGCCTTTGTCGAGAGTGCTGCTGAAAAACAGCTGGTCAAAGAATATGAGATGTGAGCTTGTTTAATGCTATAATTATGACAATAATCTTGGTAAATATTTCGAACCCTATCCTATTATGGCTATCGACCGCTTTGGACGCAACATACACTATCTGCGCATCAGTCTGACTGACCACTGCAACCTGCGCTGTGTGTACTGTATGCCGGAGGATATGACCTTCCGTCCGAATGCCGAGCTGATGCAGGACGAGGAAGTCCTCCTGCTGGTGCGGCTGTTTTCGAGCCTGGGGTTCGATAAATTTCGTCTGACCGGCGGCGAGCCAACGGTACGTGCGCATATCGTCGATCTTGTGTCTGGAATAGCTGCCACCCCTGGCGTGCGCTCATTATCCATGACCACCAACGGGGTGCTGCTCTCGCGATTGGCACAGCCGCTGGCGCAGGCGGGTCTGCAGCGGGTGAATATCAGCATCGATACGCTTAACCCGGAAAAATTCCGCCGCCTCACCCGCTGGGGTGCTCTGGAGGATGTCTGGCAAGGGATCCTGGCCGCAGAGCAGGCAGGGCTGACCCCGGTCAAGCTTAATGCAGTGGTAGTGCGCGGCTACAATGAAGCGGATGTGGTCGACCTGGTGCGCCTGACGCAGGAGCATCCCTGGCAGGTGCGTTTTATCGAGATGATGCCGTTTGCCGGTGCCACAGAACTGCAGTTGAATAAGGTCGTGACCGCAACTGAGATGCAGGCAAACATCGAAGCCGTTTTGGGTCCGATGGAGATCGCCAACGGTGGGGAGCTGGATGGCGAGGCGCGGCTGTTCCGTTTGCCTGGCGCTGCCGGAGAGGTGGGATTTATCTCATCGGTGAGTATGCCATTTTGTGCTGCCTGCACCCGTGCGCGTCTGACTGCGGACGGCAGGCTGCGTCTGTGCCTGCTGCGGGAGGGGGAGGTCGACTTGCTGACCCCCTTGCGTGCAGGTGCTTCTCTGGAAGACCTGCGCCAGATCATCCGGACCGGGGTGTGGGATAAACCTTGGGGACATGGGCTGGCGGAGGGTATAATTCCTCTCAACCGCGTGATGAGCGAGATCGGCGGTTAGAGGAATTCTCTTGATTTTATCTTCCAGGCTGCAGGCGATCCTGTTCGATCTTGATGGCACTCTGCGGCACAACCGTCCCAGTTATTCTCAGTTCTTTATAGAAATTGCCGCCGGTTTTGGTGTGCCGGAATCGAGCGAGGGGCAGGTAAAATCCCAGCGCTGGCTGCATTATTATTGGGCTCAATCCGACGAGATGCTGTCCGATAGAGCTGAGTATGAAGACCAGCCGGAGCAGTTCTGGGCCAAGCATGCCCACAGCTGGCTGGAGGCATATGGCTGCCCCGCGGATATGGCAGCCGGTTTAGCGCCTGCGATCTCCCAGCATATGGCAGATGAATTCAAGCCGCAAGAGTGGGTAGCACCGGATGTGCAGGAGACTTTAGACTGTCTTCAGGAGGCAGGATATCGAATGGCTGTGGTGAGCAATCGCAACCAGGCCTGCGGGGAGGAGCTTGAGCGCCTCGGTCTGTTGGGTTACCTGGAATTTGCGCTCACTTCCGGCGAAGTAAATTCCTGGAAGCCCGATACGAAGATTTTCAAACACGCCTTGCAGCGTCTCGATCTGCAGCCCTGGGATGCTCTGTACGTCGGAGATAATTTTTATGCCGATGTGATCGGTGCCAGTCGCGCTGGCATCCGTCCCGTACTATACGACCCGGATCGTATCTTCCCTGAGGCGAATTGTCCGGTGATTGCTGCCATTGGAGATCTGTGCGGCTTCTTAGACAAGTAGCGTCGATACCATCCAGGCTGTTCCCGCCCCCACAACCGAGCAGAAAAAGTTCACCCAGTCATTATTCAGCCAGCGCCAGCCGCGCTGGTGGACGGTCGCTGCCCCGCAAGAGTGCAGCGGGTGGCGTTCGGTCTCTTTCTGGCATACCGGGCAGTTGTAGATCGCCTGTACCGTCGCCCCAAGCAATGAGTCAACTGTAGAACCAGCCAGACCTGCCAGGAGGGCGGCAAATACCAGGACGAGTGGCATGCTCTGGTCGAAAATGGCAGCGATGGAACCGATAAACAACCCACCGCCCGCGACAGCCAGATAGCCCAGGAGGGTTATGCCTCCTGATGTGCCGCGCTCCACAGCACGCCCGCTGGTAATCAGGATGGGTGGCTTGGAGCTGATAACGCCGATCTCCGTTGCCCAGGTATCGGCGGTCACAGCAGCCATGGCTCCCACGAAGGCAGCCCAGGGCCAGTTCTCGTTGGGGAGAAGCCAGGTGGCAACCGCCAGCACTGCGCCAAGACTGCCATTTGCCAGCACCTGCCCCCAATCACGGCGTGACCCCTTGGCATACTTCTCCTCTATGGAAGTGCTTGACCCCGAAAACAGCCTTGATAATCCACTGGAAGAGATGAAAAAAGCCAGCAGTACTGCTGCCCATGCGATGCCCCCCAGTCCGAAGACCAGCCCACCTGTCAGCACGGCAGCCCATGCGCCGCTGCGGTTCAAGGACCTGGCGCGCCAGGCGAGATAAGCAATGACTATACCCAGGAGGAAGCCGAGCGCCAGACTCATACCATATCTGCTGCCGGGATAAATCTGTGGATAACCCCTGGATAATTGTGGATAACTGGATAAATATTGGGGATAATCATCCGGAATTGCCCAGGATGTAATATGTTGCCAGGATAAATAAAGCCGAGACAAGTACGCTGCTTCCCCAGAGCAGGTGTGCAAGGTAAGGCTGTGGTACCAGCTGCAGCTCATCCCTCAGGTCCCAGAAGATGCGCCCCAACCGGCTTCCAAGGCTTCCAGCATGCGGTTCTGGCTCGATCGGTTCGCGAAAATCGTCTTCAAGGGGCATCTGCACTTCTGGGGGAGGACCTTCTATGCGGCGGAAGAAAAAAAGTCCCAAAAATGCATTTACCAGGTAGAAGAAACTGCTGAACACCGGAATCAACAGCAGCC
Source organism: Chloroflexota bacterium (assembly GCA_032124675.1). Classification (GTDB taxonomy): domain Bacteria; phylum Chloroflexota; class Anaerolineae; order Anaerolineales; family UBA4823; genus JAQBDA01. The sequence goes on along the minus strand of JAQBDA010000096.1, from coordinate 3,643 downwards.
GTATCGATGGTACAGGCTCACTGCCGGCGCTGAAGCTCAAATAAATCTGTGTGCGTTCGGGGATGACCAGGCTAACCCAGACCAACAGCAGGAGGTTTAGCACCAGACCTGTCAGGATCAGGTATCTAGCTGGGCGATGCCGCCACACCCGGGTCAGCAGGAATGAAGGGTGTATGGAACGGGGAGTTAGTGGGCTTAGCGAGCCTAATTCCATGAAGCCCCGGAACATTCCCAGGAAAATCTCCGGCTGTGCAGGTGAGATGGCGTAGATTTCCTTCTCTGTGGCGAGCACGATCAAGCGTCTCGATTGGCCTGCCATGAACTCGACCCGTTTGCCGTCTGCTGTGATGCGCAGACCTAACACAGAGCCCGGCCAGCGCAGGAAGGGTAATGGGAGTTTGCGATCCAACTCAGAATCTGGGCTGATCCAGACAACATCATTGGTGGGTATATCTTCGATGCGCAGCCCCCACCGCAGCCGCAATCCGTCCCGCTCGAGATGGTAATAAGCGCCCAGCAGGGAGTATAGCCGGTATGCCAGCAACGGCACCAGTGCAAAGGCGACCAGCAGCGGCAGCAGATAGAGCAGGAATGAAGGGCTGATGGCTGAACGGGCAGCCTGCCAGATCCCCCAAACGCTGGCCCCGACCAGCAGCAGGAGGGCGAAGATATGGAATACAATCCCCAATCCCCGGGCCGGCTCGAAGATCACAGGAGCGCGCACAATGGATATTTATACCATTAAAAATTATCCCCTTCTCTGTCATATTGAGATAGGATAGAAGCATAATAGGGCACTGCTGGGCAGGCAGCCGCCAGCAGACGCCCTACACAGAGACAGTCCGGTGGGCCTGCTTATTTTATTGAATCAGATAAACCATATTCACATCGACAGCGACGATCAATTGACCTGGTGATATCGGCACTTCAGCCGCAACGGCTTCCATCTGGAATGCTGCCTTGGATTGCGGCAGCGGGACGGGGCTGCCGAATGTGCTGATGGATTGAACATCTCCCAGCTCGACGCCAGCTGCCTGAGCCAGCTCCTCGGCCTGCGCCTGGGCATCTGCTACCGCTGCCTGTCGTGCTGCAGTGAGGGCTTCGGTTCTATCCGCTACATCGAACTGGATGCCGCTGATCGAATTTGCCCCGGCCTTTACCGCCCCATCGAGTACCTCGCCCACCTTGTCGATGTCGCGCAAGGTGACGTAGACTGAATTGTCGACGATAAAGGTGATCCCCAACGGCTTGCCATTGTTGTCAAATTCCTGGCGCGGGAAGATGCTGAAATTTGTGGTCTGGATATCTTTCGGATCGATATCGAAGCTCTCCAGAGCACTGGCAACCTGCTGGACTTGTTTGTTATTGCTGGCAACCGCGGCAGCCGCATCTTCGTTTTCCGTGTGCACGCCGATCGAGATATAAGCGATATCAGGTGTCAGGAATGCTCTGCCGCTTCCGCTTACGGATATCGTGCGTAGGGGTGTGCCTTCACTTTCCTGGAGAGTCTGGGCACGGGCGACACTGCTGCAGGCGGTCAAGACGACAGCAAGCAAGATCAAGCTGGTTAAGAAAACTACACTGTTTTTCATAGTAGAAACCTCCGTTTCAGATTTCATATATGACGTATTCCTCGAAAAGATAGTTCCCGTTCCTCAGCATGAATCCAAAATCCATAGACATATTCCCTTGCACAGAGGGTAAAATATGAGGAATGGGTGAAGAGAAGCGTCCAAAACCACCTGCGTGGAGCACCCGCGTCCGGTATTATTTCCGGCGGACTCTGCCCCGCATCGACCGAGAGAGACGGGGAGTAGTACAGGTACAACTGCGCAACAATTCGCATCCTGAGTTCAGTTTTTTCCTGCTGGTCGTGCTTTCTGCTGGAATGGCGACTCTGGGGCTGCTGACCAATTCTCCGGCAGTGATCATCGGGGCTATGCTGGTCGCCCCGTTGATGTCGCCGATTATCGGGCTGGGTCTGGCCTCGCTAACAGGCGATACACGCCTGCTGCAAGACGCGGCCTCGGCATTGCTGCGCGGCGCGATTCTGGCGATCATTATCTCGACCCTGCTGACCTGGATTGATATCCGCCTGCCTTTTTTCTTTTTCCAGGCAGACAACCTGCCCGCGGAAGTCCTTTCACGCATTCGACCTTCCCCGCTCGACCTGGCGATTGCCTTAATGGGTGGTCTGGCTGCAGCTTTTGCGCTGGCGATGCCGAACATTTCGGCTGCATTGCCTGGCGTAGCGATCGCCACAGCGCTAATGCCGCCTTTGTGCACGGTGGGCGTTGGGCTGGCGACCCGCCTGTGGCCGGTTGCTTTCGGCGCTTTTCTATTGTTCATCACCAACGCGATCACAATCGCCTTCGCGGCGTCCCTGGTGTTCTTCGCACTCGGGTTTGTGCCGCGCTTCCGCAGTGAGACCAGGCTGGTGCCGCGCAGCCTGCAAATTTCCGCCCTGCTGACGCTCGGTCTGTTGTTCCCGCTGACATATTACAGTGTGCAGTTCGTCCAACAGGCCACTGAAGACCGCCTGATCAGGGAGATTGTCCATGAAAAGGTCTCTGCGATGGGCAATGTGGAACTGGTGGACTGGCAGCCTGAGCGGAGCAGCAACGCATTGCACCTTGACCTGACAGTCAGGACCCTGCGACCACTGCAGTACCAGGATAGTGTTTCACTTCAGCAGGAGATCGCCGCCGGCTTGCAGGCTGCCGGGGTACTGAATGCGCAGGAATCAGTTGAGGTGGTGGTCAACCAGGTCTTAACCGCACAGCTCGATCCCCTGGTGCCGCCCACGCCAACCTCTACCCCTACCGCAACGCGCACCTCTACCCCCGGTCCCAGCCCGACATCCACACCGACCCGGACATCAACCCCAACCCAAACTGCCACGCCCACCGAGACGTCCACTCCGACTTACACCCCTACCTCCACGGTGACTCCTACGGCAACGCCAACCCCGGCCCTTGCGGAAGTCAACATCGTCCGCCTGCCGCCGCTGCAGCTGCGCCAATGGCCGGGTGGACCGGAGATTGGACCGGTCCTGAGGAACGGTACGCTGCTGACCGTGCTGTATGGATCTGAGACCGTGGATGGACTGGTCTGGGTTGAAGTGCTGGACAGCGAGGGTCGTATGGGCTGGGTGCCGCAGTTTTATCTGGTGGTCATCCCGCCGAGTGGCACACCCACTCCCACGATCACGCTGACCCCCACGGTCACTACTACGCCGACGCCGACCTATACGCAGACGGCGCTTCCTTTCGGTGAGCGAACGGCTACACCAACGCCCTGATACTGGTATCCTGGGGGTATCCTTTCATATATTCCTCATACACAACGCCATCCTATCCTTAATGTTGTCGATGTTATAATCACCCTGGGCAAGTGTTCATTTGCCGAAGGAAGGATTACCACTATGATGCGATTTGATCGGTTTACCGAGCGTGCCCAAGAAGCCGCTCAGCGTGCCGCAGAAATCATCCAACGATATGGACACAACCAGATCGACACGGAGCATATTCTGCTGGCTTTAATTGAACAGCCTCAGGGCGTCGTAACGCAAATACTCGATCTGCTCAAGGTTGATGCTGCCGCCCTGACGGAACGATTGGACTATATCCTGCGCACCAGCCCA
>JAQBDA010000095.1:0-65289 GCA_032124675.1 Chloroflexota bacterium | reverse complement strand
GTCACCAATCCATGTGCTGTTGAGAGTTTATCAAGCCAGATTCATGATGCAAGTGCAAACGCCTGAACACCTCCGCATACCAGATTACATCTACCTGCTCAACGAGGCTCATGAACGCAGCGGGATGTCATTGCGTGAAGTAGCTCAGCACAGCGATCTGGACCCGACCTATGTGCACTATATTCTCAAAGGAGCGCGACGTCCCCAACGGGATGTCATCATTGCCCTGGGGATTACTTATCGCCTGGAGCGCGTCGAGGTGGATGAAATTCTGCTTTTAGCCGGCCTGCCGCCATTAGGGCGCAGCGCGCTAAGGCAGTACCGGGGTCAATTCAGAACCGGAAGATGAACGCTTTGGTAAGATTCTCCAGTTTCGGTGGAAACAATCTCTGATGAAGCAAATATTACCTAAACACACCTCAAAGCGATAATACACCCTGAAATCTCATAACTCAACTATGATTTTTCGTGGTATTATTGAGTTGTGATTGAAAGACCTTCCTATGCTGCTGACATCCGGGCTGCGCTGCAACGCAGCCGTATTGTCGCCCTGATTGGCCCCCGCCAGAGTGGAAAAACCACGCTGGCACAGATGTTTGTACCTCCCGATTCTGTCAATTATTTTGATCTGGAAGATCCGGTCAGCCTGATCCGTTTGGAAGAGCCCATGACGGCTTTGCGTGATTTGGCTGGCCTGATTGTCATTGATGAGATACAGCGCCACCCAGAATTATTTCCTATTTTGAGAGTTTTGGCGGATCGCCGCCCGCTTCAGGCAAGATTTTTAATATTGGGTAGCGCCTCGCCAGATCTGGTTAGAGAAGCTTCCGAGTCGCTGGCTGGTCGCCTGGAAACCATTTCTGTCAGTGGATTTAGCCTGGCAGAAGTGGGTGAGGAAAGATTGAACCAGCATTGGCTGCGAGGTGGTTTTCCTCTCTCTTATCTTGCTGCCAGCGATGCAAATAGCCAGATTTGGCGTAAAAATTTTATCCAAACCTTCTTGGAGCGTGACTTACCACAGTGGGGTATCCAAATTCCAGCCGCGACGCTGATGCGATTTTGGACCATGCTGGCCCACTATCATGGCCAAACCTGGAATGCTGCAGAAGCGTCTCGATCGTTTGGTGTCAGTGATATGACTGTGCGCCGCTACCTGGACATCCTGGAGGGTGTGTTCATGATCCGCGTGCTGCAGCCTTGGTATGCAAATATCCACAAGCGTCAAGTCAAGTCGCCGAAAATTTACTTCCGCGACTCTGGTTTGCTACACACTTTGCTGGGTATCCATTCCGAACTGGACCTTTACACCCACCCCAAAATTGGAGCTTCCTGGGAGGGGTATGCCATTGAGGAAACTATCAAAGCTGTGCGCCCAGACGAAGCCTATTTCTGGGGTACACACAACGGGGCGGAGCTGGACCTCCTGTTATTGAAAGATGGCAAACGACTTGGCGTTGAATGCAAGCGCAAAGATGCGCCACGTCTGACGCCATCGATGAAGATTGCAATGGAAGATCTTGGATTAGACAGGCTAATCGTTTTTTATCCTGGACAAAGAGCCTACCCTCTCGCTGAACGGATTGAGGTCATGCCGATAACCCGCCTGGCTGATACCGGGAAGTTTTATTAGCTTTGATCTTCGATCACTTCAATTTTGGTCTCCCTCTCCCCTTCACCCTGAACCCCAGATTATCCATCGGGCTGAAGCGCCGGTGCTTTTCTTTTACATCCTCCGAAGCCAGGTTGACGTACTTGCGCGTCATCTCTAATGAAGTATGCCCCAGGATTTTCTGCAAGCTGAAGGCATCTCCGCCATGGATCAAATAGCGCACCGCAAAGGTATGCCGGCAGGCATGTGGATGAAACTTGTTGATTTCGGCTCGCTGCTTCACTCTTTGAAATAACTTTTCGACGGTCGTGTGCGTGATGGGGAAGCCTTCCGAGCTGAGGAACACGCGATCTTCATCTCCAAGCCTTGCCGGCTCTGGTCTCTCCAATGTGATGTAATCCATCAGCGCTTTCTTAGCCTGCAGCCCGATGGGAACCTTGCGCTCTTTGTTACCCTTCCCGATGATCGTCATTTCTCCAATTGTGAAATCAACTCTGGAGAGCCTGAGATTAACCAATTCATCTAGACGAATGCCTGTATCGAAAAACAACATCATCATGGAGAAATTACGCAGCCGCTCATAGGTTTGATCCAGGCTGACCGCGAGCACGCGCTGGATTTCTTCTTCAGTCAGCGGCTCGGGTAAGGTCTTTGGAAGTTGCGGGAGTTTGAGTCGGCGCATGATATTCTCATCCAAATACCCTTCCTCGTGCGCCCAGGTTGAGAAAGAACGCACTGCCCTGCCCAGCCCATGGATATACTGGATTTTGAGCTTACCCCGTTGCGCCTTGTGCATGGGGTGATCCTCGTAACGCGTGCCCCTCTCCATAAGCTCTCTAAGATAGGATCGACCATCTTCGACATCCAATTCTTGGAGGATAAAATCTTTGCCGTAAGTCCGCGTGAGAAAATCCCCGAAATATCGCAACCGAGTTTTCAGCCAATCGATATATCTGGGACTTTTTCCCTCGGTAGCCAGCGTAGACAGATATAACTCACTTGCCTTGTCAAACGTTATCATCATCAACTCCTTCTTCCTGTTTCTTGCCATACTACACCTTCCTTTCATGTTAGTGGTTGACTGCTGTTGACTCTTGTTGACTGGCGGGTGCAAAAATAAAAACAAGTACATTGGAAATAAATTCTGAGCCGTTTTTTCGGCAAATCTAAAAACAAGAGTTAAGTGGGAGATTAAACACAAAAACCCACCATCTGGCAGGTCTAGGTGGGAGGATTCACTTGTTTTACGACCCATTTAAGGGTCAATGTGGTAACTTAGTGAGCGCGGCAGGGCTCGAACCTGCAACCAATGGCTTAAAAGGCCACTGCTCTACCATTGAGCTACGCGCCCGCGTGCTCTGAGGAGTTATTCAGGCGCTGTGCATTCTATCACGCCTGGCTTTTACCGTCAACGCCGCGCTGTTCTTTAATATTCCATGAGAAGATTTACTCCCCTACCTTGACATTTGAGTGCGAACTCGTTACTATCTTTCCGGTCATGCCGTTCAATAATTTATTCGTACCAGGAACGAGCCGCCAGGCCGACCTGCTCGGGGAATGACCGGTAATCATTGGCAATATTATTCTGGAGGATTAATGTCCGAAGTTATCCATATCAAAGCAGATACCTTTCAAAGCGAAGTCCTCGAATCCAGCCAGCCGGTGATCGTAGATTTCACCGCTGTGTGGTGCGGGCCTTGCAGGATGCTTGACCCGGTCGTAAAGCAGCTTGCTCAGGACTGGACCGGAAAGGTAAAGATCGTCAAGTTGGACGTAGACACCAGCCCCGATATCGCCATGCAGTACCAGGTAATGGGCGTACCCACGCTGATGCTGTTTGTAAACGGCGAGCCAAGCCAGCGTCTTTCCGGGTACCAGCCGAAGGATAAGATCGCTGCCAAATTCAGCCCGCACCTGCAGTAGCCCACTGACCCTTACCTGACACCCAGGGTGGCATCTCTCCACCCTGATCTGTTTTAATAACCAATTGTTAACCTAAATAATCAGATAGTGTTGGTATAATTCTTATTGCAAATAATTGCAATAGAGATAATTCGCAATGTCACACTGCCATACCCTGCTCGATACGCTCCGCCAGCGCGGCTACCGGATGACCCCTCAGCGCGAGATGATCATCGAAACCCTGGCGCATGCCGGCGGGCACGTATCCGTCGAAGAAATCTATGACCAGGTTCATTCTCGCGCCCGGGCAATTAATATCGCCACGGTCTACCGCACGCTGGACTTGCTGGTCGCCAATGGGCTGGCAAGCCGCGCTGACCTGTGGGATGGGTGTGTGGTCTACACCACATTCGAACATGGCGAGCATATCCACCTGGTCTGCAAGCACTGCGGGGAGGTTCTCAACGCCGAATACCATCTCATAGAACCACTGGACAACAAGTTAAGATCGAACTATCAGTTCCTGGCTGACCTGGAACACCTGTCCATCACCGGTCTGTGCGCCAGCTGCCAGTCTGAAAACAGCACCAAATAAAGAGGAGGCTGCAGCAATGCTCTATTCCCCTGAACCCATGCATATCCCGGATGGCTTCCTGTCCGTTACGGTCTCCATCCTGATGTGGGGGGCCAGCATCGTGGTTATCGCCTATGCCTTGCGGCGGGTCAGCGCAGACCTGGATGAGCGCAAGGTGCCGCTGATGGGCGTGCTGGCGGCAGCCATCTTCGCCGGGCAGATGCTCAACTTCACCGTGATCGGCGGCACATCCGGACACCTGATGGGGGCAGCCCTGGCGACGATCCTGCTGGGACCCTGGGCCGCTGTGCTGGTGATGACAACCGTGATTGGCGTCCAGGCTTTGATCTTCCAGGATGGCGGTCTGCTCGTCCTGGGTGCCAACATCTTCAACATGGGAGTCATTGGGGTAGCAGTCTCATATATGGCTTACGAGACGCTGCGGCGGCTGGCACGCAGTCAGCGCTGGGGATTCTTTGCAGGCGGCTTTACAGCGGCATGGCTCTCCATTGAGATCACCGCCCTGGCTGTCGCTCTGCAGCTGGCGATATCGCTTACCTCACCAGCCAACCTGGCCATACCGGCCATGGCGGGCGTGCATGCGCTGATCGGCATTGGGGAAGGGTTGATTACGGTCGGAACGCTATCCTTTGTTTACGCCATCCGCCCGGATTTCCTGGAGGCGGGAAAAGCCAAAGCAGTTAAAAGCAGTCTGGTATGGATCACTGGGCTGCTGATCGCCCTGGCGCTGGCAATCAGCGCACCGCTGGCATCCGCCAATCCAGATGGTCTTGAGCGGGTCGCCGAGCAGCAGGGCTTCCTGGATACGGCACAGGGCTCGCTCTACGAGATCATCCCGGATTATATGCTACCGGGCGTCTCCAACGAAGCCCTGGCAACCATTATCGCCGCCATCCTGGGCACACTGATTGTATTTGGGATTGCCATCTTAATCGCTCGATCTCGATCAAATCGTTCGATAACATCGTAAGCAAACCATGCACGTCCATTTCCTGGACCCCTACCGGCCGCGCCGCAGCCTGATCCACCAGCTCGATCCGCGGGTCAAGCTAGTGATGGCATTGGCGTTCATCTTTACCACCGCCCTGGTGCCAGCCGGGGCATGGCCGGTGTACATTCTTCTACTGGCAATCATCATCTCTGTCATACTGCTCTCGGACCTGGGCGTTGGCTACGTATGGAAGCGGGCACTGCTGGCATTTCCTTTCGTGCTGGCAGCATTTCCGATCGTCTTTACCGCTCCAGGAGCCAGCCTTGTGGATATTCCTATCGGGCAGTGGACCTTAACCATCTCCGCAGCAGGCGTGGAGCGGTTTACCAGCATCGCTCTAAAATCGTGGATTTCTGTGCAGGCCGCAATCGTCCTGGCAGCCAGCACGCCGTTTCCCGACCTGTTGACAGCCATGCGCGCCATCCACATCCCGCGCCTGCTGGTCTCAATCTTCAGCCTGATGTGGCGCTACCTGTTCATCCTGGCTGATGAAACCCTGCGTCTGAACCGCGCCCGCACCGCCCGCAGCGGCGAGACGGACACGCCTGGTGCAAGGTCCGGTGGCAGCCTCGCCTGGCGGGCGCGGGTGACCGGCGGCATGGCGGGCAACCTATTCCTGCGCGCTTTCGAACGCAGCGATCGTATCTATATGGCAATGCTGTCACGCGGCTACGACGGGGAGATACGCTCCCTGCCTTTGCCCGAGCTTACGGGCTCTCAGATCGTTATCCTTGCTGCCAGCTTGTTATTTTTACTGCTATTACTGCTGTTATCACTCCTGCTTTAAAAGGTTTTAAGGAATAAATGCATCACTCGATTGAAATCCAAGACCTGTCTTTCGCTTACCCGGATGGTCACAAAGCGCTAGAGGACGTCTCATTAAAAATTGAGCCCTGTGAAAAGGTAGCTCTGGTCGGACCGAATGGGGCTGGAAAATCCACTCTTATCCTGCATTTGAACGGTATCTTGCTCGGAAATGGATGCGTGCAGGTATGCGGATTGGATGTAAACCAGAAACATCTGGGGCGAATACGGGCGATGGTCGGGCTGGTATTCCAAAACCCGGACGACCAGCTGTTTTCTCCTACGGTATATGAAGATGTGGCATTTGGACCGCTGTACCAGGGTCTGCCCCCTGATGAAGTCCAGCTGCGGGTAAGCGAGGCGCTGAAAGCGGTGCGCATGGGGAACTATACCGACCGAGTATCGCACCACCTGAGCGTAGGTGAGAAGAAGCGCATCTCTATCGCTACGGTGCTGTCGATGAAGCCGGAGGTGCTGGTGCTGGATGAGCCGACCGCCGGCATGGACCCACGCGCCAGGCGTTCGCTGATCAATCTGCTGGATGAGCTGCCGCTGACCATGCTGGTCTCCTCCCACGACATGCTGATGGTGCGCGAGCTCTTCCCGCGCATGGTGATCATGGACGAGGGGCGCATCGTGGCAGATGGGCCGACCCGCGAGCTGATGAACGATGCAGCCCTGCTGGAGAGGCATGGTCTCGAGCGACCCTAAAATCATCTCCCCAGACAAAAACAAGCGGCTGCAGCCGCCTGTTTTATTATCAATAAACGTTACGCACTAGGCGGGGTGGTGGGGGTGTTTGGGCGGGCGATGCACGCCCAAACACCCCCAATTTCCCCAGGAACTGCGTAGCATCAGTTATTAAATCTGTATTCCAGAAAAGGCTTGTTGACGACTTAACCTTCCAGGGAGACGGCTGCTGTCTCGTTCACACTGGCAGCCTCTCGCAGCAGCGCGGCTTTGTCGGTGCGCTCCCAGGGCAGGTCCAGGTCGTCGCGACCGAAATGCCCGTAGGCTGCCACCTGACGGTAGATCGGGCGGCGCAGGTCCAGGTCACGGATGATGGCCCCCGGGCGCAGGTCGAAATGCTCAAGCACCAGCGCGGCGATCTGCTCATCCGGGATGCTGCCGGTACCAAAAGTCTCCACGTTGACGCTCAACGGGTGCGCGACACCGATAGCGTACGCTACCTGGATCTCGCAGCGCTCCGCCAGCCCAGCAGCGACCACGTTCTTGGCTGCCCAGCGGGCTGCATAAGCTGCCGAGCGGTCCACTTTCGTTGGGTCTTTGCCACTGAAACAGCCGCCACCATGGCGGCCCATGCCCCCATACGTGTCAACGATAATTTTGCGCCCGGTCAGCCCCGAATCTCCCTGCGGTCCGCCGATCACGAAACGCCCGGTCGGGTTGACATAGATCTTCGGGCTGCCGTTGAGCAATTCAGCCGGCACGATCGGGTCGATGACATGCTCGATCAGCGCGGCGCGGATCTCTTCCTGGCTGATCTCCGGCGCGTGCTGGGTGCTGACCAGCACCGTAGCAACCCGCACCGGACGCCCGTAGCTGTACTCCACCGTGACCTGCGTCTTGCCATCCGGGCGCAGCCAGGGCAGCGTACCATCCTTGCGAACCTCGGTCAGCCGCAAAGCCAGTTTATGCGCCAGGTAGATCGGCATAGGCATCAGGCTGGGTGTTTCATTGCAGGCATAACCGAACATCATCCCCTGGTCGCCTGCTCCGATCGACTCGACCTCAGCGTCGCTCATCTCGCCGGTCTTGGCTTCCAGCGCCTTATCGACTCCCAGGGCAATATCGCTAGACTGGCGGGCAATCGCCATCAGGATACCGCAGCTGCTGCCATCCATACCTTTCTCGCTGCTGTCATAGCCGATCTCGTTAATCACACGTCGTGCCAGCTCATCATAATTGATGCTGGCACGCGTGGTGATCTCACCCATCAGCATGACAAACCCGGTCTTGGTGGCTGTTTCACAAGCCACACGGGAACCGGGGTCCTGCTCCAGGCAGGCGTCCAGCACAGCATCACTGATCTGATCGCAGATCTTATCGGGATGCCCTTCCGTTACCGATTCGGACGTGAACAGCAGGCTAGGCGAAGTCATAAACGTATTGCTCATATTTCCTCCACTGATAAAAAATACCCTCTCCGGCTGGCAGAAAGGGCATAAAGACTGGCTGCAAGAACCCTCTCATCTTCCAGAACATCCGTCTGCCGGAATTAGCACCTTAACAGCAGTCAGTAATCAGTGGTCAGCTGTCAGCCTCTTGGAGGGCTGAGAGCTGAACCCCGATCACGGACAGCCAATTGGTTGCCGAGGCTTCACAGGGCCGGTCCCTCCACCTCTCTGGATAAGAGCGCCGTTTAGGGCTTTGAAATTGTGCGGGGATGATACCACGAGATGAAAACGATGTCAATCAGCGCAGGCTTAGATGAAGAACCACACCACCAGGTAATAACCGATGACACCAGCCCACAGCCAGGAGTCGATGCGGTCGAAAACTCCCCCATGCCCCGGGAGTAAGGTCCCGGAATCTTTCACCCCAACCTGACGCTTGATCATGCTCTCCCCCAGGTCACCTAGCGGAGTGATGACACTCAGCACCAGCCCCATCAAAGCACCGCTGAGCGGGGTGATATGCGAGCCCGGTCCCGTCCAAAATGACCAGATATAGGCCAGCAAAGCGCTGCCCAGGGTACCCACCAGCACCCCGCCCAGATAGCCTTCCCAGGTTTTTTTAGGGCTGAGGCGCGGGCTGAGCTTGCGGCGACCAAATGCGCGCCCGATGAAATAAGCGCCTGAATCGGCCAGCCAGACGGAGGGCAGCGCTAACAGCACCCACCAGACTCCTTCCGGAAGCTCGCGCAGCGAGATCAAGTAGCTCCCGATCCAACCCAGGTATAGCACACCGCCTAAGGTGATACCGAAATCCGTGCCAGCCTGATCGCGGCCGCGCTCGTAAGCCACCAGATGGTATGCCATGCTGAGCAGGACCACCAGGCTGATGATCCACGAAGCGCTGCTGAACCCCGAGTACGCCCTGCCGGCCGCTAACCCCAGCGTCCCCAGCACAACCAGAACACCGGCGGGCTGCAGCCCACCGGCGCGAAACAAGTTTACATATTCCCAGGCTGCCAGGCCCAGGATCAACGCTACCATTACCGCGAATGCCAGACCCCCGAGCCAGATCACTACCAGCCCGATGGGGAGCAGGATGACTACTACCAGGACACGTTTAGCCAGCATGCCCGGATGTACCTTCGGTGACCGGCACGCCTCCATAGCGTCGCTGGCGGTGGGCAAACTCCTGTACAGCCTTCAGCAGTTCATCGTGGTCGAAATCTGGCCAATAAGTCGGTGTGAAATACCACTCGGAATAAGCGCCCTGCCAGATCAGGAAATTGCTCCCGCGCAGCTCGCCGGAGGTGCGGATGATCAGGTCCGGGTCGGGCACTCCGGCAGTGTAGAGATAGCGGCTCACGATCTCGTCGGTCACATTCTCAGGCTGGACGCCATCTTCAATAATATGCTGGATGGCACACACGATCTCGTCCCGACCGCCGTAATTGAATGCCACATTCAGCACCAGCTGGGTATTATTTTTCGTTAGCTCAACAGCCTGGATGACTTTACTGCGCAGGACGGGGTTGAGGCGATCCAACCGGCCGATATGGTGCAGCTGCACCCCCTGCTCATGGAGTTCTTCGAGCTCTCGGTCGATCACATCCTCCAGGATACGCATCAATCCCTGGACTTCTTCCACCGGTCGACCCCAGTTCTCTGTTGAAAATGCATAAATGGTCAGGTAGGAGATACCGAACTCAACGCAGGCTTCGATCACACGGCGCAGGTTATCTGTACCGGCGCGGTGACCAGCCAGGCGCGGCAGCCCCCTGGACAGCGCCCAGCGACCGTTGCCATCCATTATTATCGCTACATGAGTAGGGACCTTTTCAGGCAAATCCTGCGTGCGTTCAGAATCCATAATCTACCAGGAGTATAAACTCAGACTTCGAGTATCTCTTTCTCTTTTCTATCGCCAACGGCATTGATCTCTTCGACATGCTGGTCAGTTATCTTCTGCAGCTCTTCTTCGCCGCGTTTTAGATCATCTTCGGAGATCATCTTTTCCTGCATGAACTCGCGTAAATCCCGAATGCTGTCCCGGCGCACATTGCGCACCGCCACGCGTGCCTCTTCCACCCGGTTGTGCACCACTTTGACCAGCTCCCGGCGGCGTTCCTCGGTTAGCGGGGGCAGGTTCAGACGGATGGCCTTGCCATCATTGTTGGGTGTGAGACCCAGGTCCGAGGCCAGGATCGCCCGCTCGATCGCTTTCAGCGATGTGGCATCAAAGGGCCGGATCAGGAGAGTGCGCGCTTCAGGCACGCTGATCGTGGCTAACTGGATCAGGGGTGAGGATGCTCCGTAGTATTCTACCTGCATCCGGTCGATCAATGCCGGGCTGGCACGACCAGTACGGATGCCGGATAAGTCCTCTTCCAGCGCCTGGATAGCCCCTTTCATTCGGGCTTCCGCTTCTTTGTAGACATCTTTCAGCATCGCGGCCTCCGTAGATTATTCATCCTATATAGGATACTCTAAAATTCAGGTCTAGAAAAGGGGGTTTTTCAGTCACTTACTAAAGTGCCAACCGGGTATCCTTTCACAGCCTGGCTCAAAGAGTCGGGCTGCCACAGGTTCAGCACCAGAATAGGCAGGTGGTTGTCCATACACAGCGATATTGCGGTGCTGTCCATGACCTCCAGACGGCGGTTGATCGTCTCCATATAGTCGAGCTGGTCGAAACGGACTGCATCACTGTTCTTCATGGGATCGCTGTCATATACCCCATCCACTTTGGTAGCCTTGATCAGAATGTCGGCCTCGATCTCCATTGCACGTAAGGCAGCAGCAGTATCGGTCGAGAAGAAGGGGTTCCCGGTGCCGCCTCCAAGGATTACCACACGCCCCTTCTCCAGGTGCCGGATCGCCCGGCGGCGGATATAGGGCTCTGCCACTGCATGCATCTCGATCGCAGACTGCACCCGGGTGACCAGACCGATGCGTTCCATGGCATCCATGAGCGCCAGGGCGTTCATCACTGTGGCTAGCATACCCATATAGTCCGCAGTCGCCCGGTCCATGCCGCGATCGATCCCGATACGGCCGCGCCACAGGTTCCCAGCGCCGATGACGATTGCCACATCAACACCCATCTCGCGCACTACTCGCACCCGGCGGGCGATATCTTCTGCCCGCTTTGGATCGATGCCATAGCCCCCGTCTCCGGCGAGCGCCTCTCCGCTTAGTTTAAGCAAAATGCGGTGATATTTCAGGTCTTCCTGCATGGTTTCAATTGCTCCTTTTTCCTTATTGATGGGACGGATTTCAATAAAAAGGCCAACCGTCTGGTTGGCCCTCCCACTTTATTGTTCCGGTGAAGCTGAACTCTCACCAAGTTCCCACCGGACGAAGCGGCGGATGACGATATTTTCGCCAATTGCGGCGATGTTCTGCATCAGCAGTTCCTCCACGGTGATCGTATCGTCCCGGATATACATCTGCCGCAGCAGACAACTATCATTTATGAACTTTTTCAGTTTGCCTTCGACGATGCGCTCTGCGATTTCAGCGGGTTTGCCCTCTTCTCTGGCGAGCGCAAGAGCAGCGCTGCGCTCATTTTCCAGAACGTCCGCCGGAATATCGCTCTCGCTGACGAAAGCAGGTTCTGATGCCGCTATATGGAGCGCAATTTCATGTGCAAAGGTGCGGAAAGCTTCCGAGCGGGCGACGAAATCTGTCTCGCAGTTCACTTCCACCATCACGCCCACACGCCCGTTGCCGTGCGAGTACAGTTCTAGCATACCCTCGGATGCTTCTCGGTCGGAACGCTCGGCAGCCATCGCCATCCCTTTTTCACGCAGGTATTCCATCGCTTTATCGAAGTCCCCACCTGCCTGATCCAAAGCTTTGCGGCTGTCCATAATCCCGGCACCGGTTGCCTCGCGGAGCTGTTTGATCTGTTCAATTGTCGCTGCCATGCCTAATCCTCGTCCTCATCATCGTCGTCATCGTCGTCGTAATCTTTATCGTCCTCATCGTTCTCGACGTCTTCATAATCATCGTACTCGTCGTCGTCTTCGTCTTCTTCAGCTTCGTCGTCTTCGTCTTCTTCCTCAGCTGCTTCTTCTTCTTCAGCTTCGTCTTCTTCGTCGTCTTCCTCAGCTTCTTCGTCTACGGCTTCTTCCTCTTCTTCCACATCCGGCTCTTCATCTACATCTTCTTCCTCAACCTCGCCTTCGGAGGGTTCTTCATCCTCATCTTCGGACGAGAGGGACGGTTTCGGTGCCAGCTTGGCCAGTGTAGCCGCGCCCAGCAGGTCCTCATCAGATAGCTCTGGCTCGTCGGCAAAGGCGTGCATTTGCTCTGGCATGGACTCGATGACTTCCTCTTTACGCATGGCTACCCCTTCCATAACTGCATCGGCGATCTTACCCACCAGCAGCTTGATAGCGCGGATGGCGTCATCGTTGGAAGGGATGACATAATCCACCTTGGAAGGGTCGCAGTTGGTATCCACCATGGCAATCACCGGGATATTCAGCAGGTTGGCTTCGTGGATGGCTGTGTCTTCACGGCGCACATCGACGACAAACAGCAGTTCGGGAACGGTGATCATACTGCGGATGCCACCCAAAAGCATCTCCAGGCGCTCGATCTGGCGTGAATACAGCAGGGCTTCTTTTTTGGTGATGCGCTCGAAATCCCCCTGGTCGCGCATCCGCTCGAGACGTTCGAGCTCATTGATGCGCTGGCGAATGGTGCGCCAGTTGGTCAGCATACCACCCAGCCAACGGTGAGTCACGTACGGCATGCCGCAGCGCATGGCTTCGGTCATGACCGTTTCCTGAGCCTGGCGTTTGGTGCCAACAATAAGCACCGTGCCGCCATCTGCGACGGTATCGCGGACGACATTGTAAGCCTGTTCCAGCGACTTGACCGTTTTCTGCAGGTCGATAATATGGATGCTATTGCGTTCGGTGAAGATATAGGGCTTCATCGCGGGGTGCCACTTGTACGTGCGATGTCCAAAGTGCACGCCGCTCTCCAGAAGCGCTTTCATAGATATAACAGCCATTGTACACACTCCTTGCGTTAAGCCTCCGCTTCCGTCTCTCCCGTCCGGTACCTCGGCCAAGGCACGCCCATTCAGGTCGGGAAGCGTGTGAGATAGGATAACCCCCAAAGCGGGGGCACAAACTCTCCCGCCTGGGGCGGGAGCGGGAGTAGTATATCACGTAGGGCAGGATTCGTCCAGGATTAGATTTCTGCGGTAGAATCCATACCATGGACCAGCACAGCCTTGAAAACCTGCTCGCTGACCTGCCTCTCGGTCCGGTACGCTACTACGGCATAGTCAGCTCAACCAACGACCTGGCGATCCGCTGGGCTGCTGCCGGGGCTCCCGATCTCTCCGTAGTGGTTGCTGATGAACAGACCGCGGGGCGCGGTCGCCTGGACCGGCAGTGGTTTACTCCGCCGGGCACAGGACTGGCATTCAGCCTGGTGCTGCGCCCAGAAGGCCTGCCTTTAGAGATCGCATCTGATTCGCTGGATGGACTATCGCAGGGCAACAGTCATACTGCACTTACCCGGCTTACAGCTCTGGGCGCTCTGGCAGTATGTGAGACCCTGAACCAGGCCCTGCCGCCGATGCTGCCTGCACAGATTAAGTGGCCCAACGATGTGATCGCCACCCGCCGCAAAGTGGCAGGCGTGCTGGTCGAGCTGCAGTGGTCAGGCAGCCAATTGAGTGCTGCCATCCTGGGTATCGGCATTAACGTTACGCCCCAATCGGTGCCACCGCCGGATGAACTCAGCTTCCCCGCCACCTGCCTGGATGAGATCATCGGGAACCCGGTCGATCGATGGGCACTGCTCAACAGCCTGCTGGCAAATTTCTTGCACTGGAAAGGGCAAATAGCAGCGGAAGAGTTCTTGCACGCCTGGCTTGGTCGGCTTGCATTCCGTGGTGAATGGGTGGTGGTGCTGGCTGAGACCGGGGCAACTGAGGATACAGTGCCGGTCCAGGAGGGGCAGGTGGCAGGCATCAATCCGGATGGCTCCCTGCGCCTGCGCCTGGGTTCAGGAGAGATCGTACCTGTCCGGTTTGGAGAGATCCGAATGCGGCAGGTGGATGGCACACGCACGTAAATGAGAGCCGTTGAGGTAGATCATTCCTCCCAGTAATGATCGCCAGTGGATAGACGGCAGCCTTTAGACCAGAACCCGGGAGAACAGATATGCTGGATGATTTTCGCGATGACTCCGACAGCTCAATGATTTTCGAGTTCGAAGACAGCGACACGCCAGAGACATTTCAAAAGAAGCGTCCCTTCATAGGCATGACTTCCGTGCAGCGCTTTGTTATCGCCCTGATGCTGCTGGTGATTGCCTGTGTATTGAGTGCTTTCTGCCTGATCGTCACCGAGAAAATCGTCCTTCCGTTCATATAAATACAGACCGCCAGGTGTTATTCTGTCACCTGGCGGCTGGCATTTAATGGCATTTAACTGCCCGCTTTCAGCACCGCGCTCAATCTTCTACCTGTTCATCCCCGGCCGCACCAACCCGCTGCAAATCTGCAGCCGAGATGCGCGCCACGGAAGCTACCGAATCTCTCTCCTGCAAATTCATCAAAACAACCCCGCGCGTGGCGCGGCTCGATCTTGAGATCGTCATTACTTTTGTTCGCAGCACCACACCAACCGCGGATATCAGGGTAAGCTCATCGGCATCCTGAACTACCCGCGCGGCAGCTATGCCGCCTACAATAGACATGGCCTTTTTGTCGATCGTCTGCACGCCGCTCGTGGCACGCGATCTGGTTGGATACTCGTCCAGCGGAGTGCGCTTCCCAAAGCCGCGTGTGGTCACCACCAGCAGATCGGCGTCCGGTTCGACAACTTCCATACCGGTGACGAAATCGCCCTTCTTCAAGCGGATGCCGATCACTCCAGCGGCCACACGACCCATAGAACGCACCTCTTCCTCAGCGAAGCGGACTGCCTGGCCCTGTTCAGTGACCAGGATCACCTCGCTGTCCCCCTGTGTCAGCCGCACCCATCCCAACTCATCCTGATCGGCCAAGGAGATGGCTATCAACCCGGACGGGCGCACGGATGAAAACTCGGATAATTCCACCCGCTTGGCACGCCCTTTGCGCGTCACCATCATGCAGTATTCTGCAGCGGCAAAATCCGGCACCGACACGACTGCCGTGATCGACTCGCCCGAGTTCAGCGCCAGCACGTTTACAATGGGAATCCCGCGCCCGGTGCGGTCGGCGTCAGGGATCAAGTATGTCCGTTCAGAATACACCTTACCCCGGTCAGAGAAGAACAGCAAAGTGTCCAGCGTGCGGGCCGGGATCAGCATCACTACCTCATCCTCATTCTTCGTGGCGTGACCTTGTACACCACGACCGCCGCGCGCTTGAGACCGGTAGGTCTTCGCCATCACCCGTTTAATATAGCCGCGCTGCGTGATGCTGACCAGGACGGCTTCATCCGCAACCAGGTCCTCTTCGGCGAACTCTTCGCTTGCATCATGGGCAATATATGTGCGCCGCTCATCGCCGTAGCTCCCGACCATCTCTTCCAGGTCCGAGCGGATCACGTCCAAGATTTTCCTAGAGCTGGCGAGCAGATCCTCGAGACCGGCAATTTTTTCCAGGATCTGGCGCTGTTCGTCTTCGATCTTCTGCCGCTCCAGGGCAGCCAGGCGACGCAGCTGCATATCCAGGATAGCCTGTGCCTGCAGATCGCTGAGCTTGAAGCGTGCCATCAGCTGCACTTTGGCATTTTCCGCATCTGCCGACCCCCGGATGGTGCGGATGACTTCATCCAGGTTGGCCAGGGCGATCATCAGCCCTTCCAGGATGTGGGCGCGCGCGCGCGCTTTCTCCAATTCGTACTGCGAACGGCGAGTGATCACTTCCCGGCGGTGTTCGATATAATACTGCAGCGCCCGCCGCAGGGATAACAAGCGCGGCACCCCATCCACCAGCGCCAGCATTTGGACGCCAAATGTGGACTGCAGGGCCGTATATTTGAACAGCTTGTTGAGGACTTGCTTGGGCTGCGCCCCACGTTTAAGCTCGATGATAATGCTCATCCCCCGCCGGTCCGACTCATCACGGAGATCGGAGATATCGTCCAGCCGGCCTTCACGCGCCAGCTCCGCAATCCGTTCGATGAGAGAGGATTTATTGAGCTGGTAAGGGATCTCTGTTACAACGATCCGGAAGCGATTTCCGGCCATCTCCTCTATATGCGCCAGCCCGCGCAGCACAATCCGGCCACGCCCCGTGCTGTACGCCATGCGGATCCCCTCTGAACCGACGATCACACCTCCGGTGGGAAAATCCGGACCGGGCACGAACTTGATCAGCTCCTCGACTGTCACCTCATCCGCCCGGTCGTAATTGTCGATCAGGAATGTGAGCGCTGCAATCAGCTCGCTCAGGTTGTGGGGAGGGATATTGGTCGCCATACCGACCGCGATCCCGGAGGCACCGTTCAACAGCAGGTTGGGCAGTCTGGCCGGCAGGACAGTGGGTTCTTTAAGTGAGTCGTCGAAATTGGGCGTAAATTCAACCGTGTTCTTGTCGATATCCGCCAGGAGCTCCTCTGCCGGTCGCGTCAGCCGGGCTTCGGTATAACGCATCGCGGCGGGAGCATCACCGTCTATCGAGCCGAAGTTGCCCTGCCCGTTCACCAGGAGATAGCGCATGGAGAAATCCTGTGCCAGGCGCGCCATAGTGTCATAGACTGCGGCATCACCATGGGGGTGATATTTACCCAAAACTTCTCCCACGATACGCGCGGATTTCCGCGAGGGTGTATTGGCGCGCAGCCCCATATCATACATCGCATACAGGATGCGCCGGTGAACCGGCTTCAGCCCATCGCGCACATCCGGAAGCGCCCGGGCAACGATCACGCTCATCGCGTAGTCCAGGTATGCTGAACGCATCTGATCGTCTATATCAACCTGTTGAACAGTTCCCATTTCCATCGGGTTCGGGTATCCTTCTAATTAATCTTCAGCATATAAAACCCTATGCCGGTTGGCACACAACCCATTAATTATAACGCTTATCCGCCATCTCGGACTTCCCGGTTCAGATGTTCTCATGACTTTCTCAAAGCCGTGTCCTGGGCGGTCTCCGGCGGCTTAAGCTATTGATAACTTCAGCAGGACATTTTCAATATATAATTTCTATAGATGGTATACGGTTCAGGGAAAATCAGTTTGGTTTTTTCCGGGGTTTGACTAGAAGCCATCTCAAGAATAAGGAAAGGAGGTGTTTAGCGGCGCTGCAGCGCCGCTAAACACCTCACACCTCCATTTTTGAGATGAGTTCTATCTTCGAGGTGAGAGATGATCAAAATTGGAGCGAGGTTACAGAACAGTCAGGGCAACCAGCATGTGATTTTGAGAACAGACGACCGTGTCCAAGGAGTCGACATCCCAACCAGGGAAAGTGGATTTGGCTCCAGTGTGAGCGGGGGGGAGCTGCTGTTCCTGGCGATAGCGACCTGCTACTGCAATGATATCTACCGGGAGGCCGCAAAACGCGGTATCACAATCGAGAGTGTCGAAGTCGATGTCGAAGGCGAGTTCGGGGACGAAGGCGTACCGGCACGCAACGTTGTCTACCGTGCCAGGGTGGTGGCCGCAGCCAGCGATGATGAGATTCGCACGCTGATGAGGGTGACAGACCATATGGCCGAGATCCAGAACAGCCTGCGAGTAGAAACCCCGGTGGTGCTCGATTCCATCCAGGTAGTGAGCCTGCAGACCAGTTAACAGCCAGTGAGCGACCCTGTATAACAGGATCGCTCACGGCAGCGAAAGGAGGAAGGAGTTACAAGAGTCAGCGACCAGCTAGCCGGTCAGCAAAGCCTCTTGCAAATAAGCATCTATCGAGGCGGCAGCTCTACGCCCGGATGCCACGGCTGTCACCACCAGGTCGGGTCCGGTAACTACATCGCCGCCCGCGTATACACCCGGTCGGGAGGTCGCCCCAGTCTTACGATCGGTCACGATCAGGCCCCATTTATGGGTCTCGAGCCCGGGCGTGGTATCACCGATAATCGGGTCAGGCCAATAGCCCAGCGCCAGAATAGCCGTATCAGCCTTGACGATAAAATTCGTATCCTCAATAGGCACCGGTCGGCGGCGCCCTTTGGCATCCGGCTCGCCCAGTTCCATCTGAATACACTCAATCTCTGCCAGACGACCATCCTCTCCGGCGATAAATTTCACGGGCTGGGTGAGGAACTGGTATTTAGCCCCTTCCTCACGCGCCAGCGCGCGGTCTTTTTTGCCGCCAGGCATCTCTTTCTCCGTCCGGCGATACAGGCAGACCACCTCTTCGGCTCCCATGCGCAGCGCGGTGCGCAGGCAGTCCGAGGCGGTGTCGCCGCCGCCGATAACCGCCACCTTGCCGCCGATCTCGGGGCGCAGGCGCATATCCTCCGGCAGGATACTGGTGTCAACATTTGCCCGGGTCAAGAATTCGGTGGCTTTATACACGCCCGGCAGGTCCTCCCCGGGGACTTCCATCGGAGCATCAATCAAAGTACCCACCCCGATATAAACCGCCTCATACCCCTGGTCGAATAAAGCTTCGATGGTGACATCTTTGCCGACATAGGTGTTGGGGACGAATTCCACACCCGCCTGTGCCAGGTCGTTCCAGCGGGCGAAGACCACTTCTTTGGGGAGCTTGAAATTGGGGATGCCGTAAACCAGCAGACCACCAGGAGCCGGCTTGGCATCGTAAATGGTCACCTGGTGACCGCCCTGCAGCAGCTGTTCGGCGCAGGCAAGCCCAGAAGGGCCAGCGCCAACAATTGCCACCCGCTTGCCCGTCGGCTCGCCGACAGGGATGCAGACACCTTCTTGGCAGCGGGCGTAATCGGTAACGAAGGCCTCTAAGGCGCCCGTCAGCACCGGTTCATGACTGTGGTTGCGCACGCACGAGCCCTGGCAGAGCTGCTCGTGTGGGCAGACTCGCCCACAGACCTCCGGCATGGAGCTGGTCTGGCGGTACAGTTTGGCTGCCTCCAGGAACTGCCCCTGTTCGATCAACCACATCGCCGAGGGGATGTCATTATGGACCGGGCATGCCTCCACGCAGGGTGCCGGATCGGGGCAGTGGATGCAGCGTGCAGCCGCCTGCATGGCTTCTTCTTCACTCAAAGGAATGACGACATCCTCGAAATCACAAATCCGGTCGAGCGGATTTCTGTGGTCAACTTCCGTCAGGGGGATTTTGGCTCTCGCTTTACGGTCGATGGCTAAAAATTCACTGGGGATCGCTTGCATATATTCCTCTCTTTCTATGGCAAACCGTCGATATTTTGTTAACCCTACTTTTGTTCGGATGACAGTTTGCGATTCTTTCGCTGCTTAACATGTTAATAACAAGCCCAGTTTATATTCAGTCCCAGATGTCACAACTTTTTGTGATAGTTGTCACATAGTGCGCCCGGTGCGGGAAAACTGGTTTGTGACAAATGTAACGTTAATATCCTTCTTATACAACTGGGTTAGAATTGAGGATTGGTATGGGACAAATAAAGGATTGAAGGCACTTAATGAAAAAGATCGTGATTGCGGCCATCGCCGCAGCTGCCCTGCTGCTGGGCTGGTTCGCGGTGGACGCTATCCTGGAGCGGCGCAGCGCCAGTGCCAGTGTCGAGACCGAACCCATACAGCGCGGCGATTTGATGATCGTGGTGGAGGCCTCCGGCTTGGTGCGCTCCAACCAGCATGCCCTGCTGCGCTGGAGGACGAACGGCACAGTAGAAGACGTGTATGTTGGCCTGGGTGATACAGTCGAATCCGGTGAATTACTGGCGAACCTGGAACAGTCCAGCCTGCCGCCGTCAATCATCCTGGCACAGGCTGACCTGGTCAACGCCCAGCGCGATCTAGAGAACCTGCAAAGCTCCCCGGTGAGAAGCGCCCAGACCCGGCAGGCGGTAGAGCAGGCCAGGCAAGCGCTGGAAGATGCCCGCGACCCGGCACTGACTATATCCCGCGCCCAGACTGCGCTGGCAGAGGCGCAGAAAGCTCATGACACCGCCGAGCGCAATTACAAAATCCTCACCAGACCGCCCTCCCAGGCCGCCATCGACCAGGCCAATGCCAACCTGCTCCTGGCGGAGAAAAGGCTAAACGACACCCTCAAGCAGCTCGATCGCGTGCGCCGCCGGGCGACCAAACCCGAAGACAAATTGATGTTCTTCGAAAGCCGGGAGCTCTATAAGCGGATCCTGGAAAGCATGGAACTGAAAGAGCTGCAGGACCGCCGAGCCTACGAGGATTCACTCTCCCGCTACAACCGGCTGGTCGAGCCGCCCAAGCCGAGCGACGTGGCAGTCGCGGAAGCTGAGCTGATCCGCGCGACGGCCCAGCTGGCACAGGCGCAGCTCGACTGGGAGCGAGATCAGGCTGGTACCAGCCCCGCAGATCTGGCAGTGCTGGAAGCCAGGCTGGCAGATACTCAACGCGAATGGAAGCGCTGGATGGACGGGCCGGACAGTGGGGAGATTGCAGTCGCCCAGGCGCACATCACTGCCGCCCAGGCCGCCCTCGACATGGTGCAAATCGAAGCCACATTCAGCGGTACCATTACCAGCGCATATGCCAGACCTGGGGATCAGGTGGGCGAAGGTGATCAGGCTTTTCGCCTTGACGATCTATCTCGACTGCTTGTCGATGCCAGCGTGTCGGAAATTGATATCAGCAATCTCAAGGTCGGGCAGGCAGCAATCCTGACTTTCGACGCCATTCCGGGGCAGGAATACTCCGGCAAGATTGTGGAAGTACCACGAGTGGGCGAAGTGATTCAGGATATGGCCAATTTCAATATTGTCATCGAGGTCAGCAACCCGGATGAGAACATCCGCCCGGAAATGACCGCTTCAGCCAAGGTGGTGATTGAACTGCTCGAAAATGTCCTGCTGGTCCCCAACAGCGCCTTACGGCTGCTGGATGGTGAGAGAGTGGTATATATCCTGCGGGATGGGAACATTCTACCTACTGTCCTGACCCTGGGGTCGAAGTCAGGCACATATTCAGAAGTTGTGAGCGGTGACCTGGAAGAGGGCGACCAGATCCTGCTCAACCCACAAAGCAGCGATTAAAGCTGAAGCACACCAGTTTCTATAATCCCGCTCGATCTTCTGGAAAAGTGCAATCCAGAGTTCTGGTGGGAGCAGATATTTACAAATTACATCTCCTGCAGGTGATGTGAACGGAAATCGGAGGCAAATTTAATGAGAAGAAGATGGCTTATTATCGCGATCGTCGTCATCCTGGGGGTTGGCGCATTCTTCGGATTCAGCTACATCCGCCAGCAGCGGCAAGCGAGCGCGGCGGCGAACTATCAAACCGAGCCTGCCGGGCGCGGCGAGCTGACAGCCACGGTTGGAGCGACCGGTGTGGTGCGCGCCAACCAGACCGCATTGCTGGCATGGCAGACATCCGGCACCGTGGGAGAGGTCAATGTCCAATCCGGCGACCCGGTGACAGCCAACCAGGTGCTGGCCTCACTCGAGCAGACATCCCTGCCGCAGACGATCATCCTGGCCCAGGCGGACCTGGTCAACGCCCAGAAAGCGTTCAACGACCTGCTCAACTCACAAATCCAGCAGGCACAGGCGCTGCAGGCGGTTGAGCAGGCCGAACAGGCTCTTGAAGATTCCGGGAACCCGGAATTGCTGCAAGCCAGGGCGCAGGAAGCGATTGCAGCCGCCGAAAAAGCAGTTGAAAACGCCGATCGAGCGCTGCGCTGGGCGCAATCGCCGGCCAGCCAGAGCTATATCGACGAAGCAAAAGCCCAGGTCACGCTGGCGAAAGACCGCCTCGATACAGCCGAAGAGAAATACAAACCATACGAGAACAAACCGGAGGATAACCTGGTTCGAGCCAGGCTGCTCAGCCAGCTGGCAGAAGTCCAGCAGCAATATGACTTCGCGGTGCGGCAGTTGAACAGCATGGAAGGCATTGCTGCCGACAGCGACATCGCCCTTCAGGAAGCAAACCTGGCTACGGCTCAGGCACAGCTGCTGGAGGCCCAGCGCGAGTGGGAACGCGTCAAGGACGGCACTAACCCGGCCGACGTCGCCCTGTTGGAAGCCCAGCTCGCTGACGCGCAGCGCGAGTTCGAGCGAGTCAAAGACGGGCCCGACCCGGCGGATGTCGCGGTGGCTGAAGCCCGGTTAGCCGCGGCCCAGGCCACCCTGAACCTGGCACGCATCGTAGCCCCCTTCGACGGGACGGTCACCAACGTGAACAGCAAGCCGGGCGACCAGGTCGGCCCGGGCACGGTCGCCTTCCGGCTGGATGACCTTTCCAGGCTGCTGGTAGACGTGCAGGTATCGGAGGTGGATATCAACCGCATCCAGGTCGGCCAGCCGGTCAGCCTGATTTTCGACGCTATATTGAATAAGGAATACAGCGGCGTGGTCAGCGAGGTCTCTCCGGTCGGCACAACCGCGCAGGGCACGGTCGATTTCACGGTAACGGTCGAGATCAGCGATGCAGATGAAGATGTCCGCCCCGGCATGACCGCTGCAGTGAACATGGTGATCGACCAGCTCGAGAACGTGCTGCTGGTGCCCAACCGCGCCGTACGCACCAGGGAGGGCGAACGGGTTGTGTACGTGCTGCGCGATGGGAAGCTGGAGCCGGTTGAAATCCGCCTGGGCGCTTCTTCTGAGGACATGAGCCAGGTCCTGGAAGGTGAGCTGGATGAAGGCGATCAGATCGTATTAAATCCACCGCTGATCTTCGACCAGAATGGCCCACCGCCGTTCGTCCAGGGTCAGTAGGCGCGGCAGTTGGAGATAACAATGCAAGAATGTGATGACTGCGTTATTGAGACCAGGGACCTGACCAAGGTCTACAAGATGGGCAAAGTCGAGGTGCATGCCTTGCGCGGCCTTTCGATGCGGGTCACGCGCGGCGAGGCGGTCGCCATCATGGGACCCTCGGGGTCCGGGAAATCCACCCTGATGAACATGATCGGCTGCCTGGACCGGCCCACCTCTGGTGAATATTACCTCGACGGGGAGCCGGTAGCAGATTTAAAGGATGACCAGCTGGCGGAGATTCGCAACCGCAAGGTCGGGTTCGTCTTCCAAACTTTCAACCTGCTGCCGCGTGCCAGCGCCCTGTCGAATGTGGAGCTGCCGCTCAGGTACTCCGGCAATACAGGCAAGCGCAAGGAAAAGGCTCAAACCGCGCTCGAACAGGTCGGTCTGGGCGACCGCATCAAACACCGGCCTAATGAGCTGTCCGGAGGTCAGCAGCAGCGTGTCGCCATCGCCCGCGCCCTGGTCAACGAACCATCCATCATCCTGGCTGACGAGCCAACCGGCAACCTGGACTCGAAATCCGGTGAAGAGATCATGAATCTGCTGCTCTCCTTGAACCGGGAGCACGGCACCACCCTGATCGTCGTCACACACGATCCGGAGATAGCGGCCCAACTGCAGCGCACCATTCACATCCGCGATGGTGTGGTAATGGAGGCTTAAATGAAGTTCTGGCAGTCATTCATCGAAGCACTCGAGAGCCTGTCCACCAATAAAATGCGCTCCGGGCTGACCATATTGGGGATCGTGATCGGCGTGGCAGCCGTGATTGCCATGATCTCGATCGGCCGCGGTGCAGAGAACACCATCACCGGCTCTATCCAAGGCATCGGCACCAACCTGCTGTTCGTTTTCCGCGGTGGGTCGGAGGACGTGCGCAACCCCAAACCGATTACCCTGGGAGATGCAGATGCGATCTCCGACCCGTTCTCGGCTCCGTCTGTGGCCGCGGTGGCTCCGGTGCTGCAGGGCAGCGGCACGCTGACCTACGGCGGCGAGACCAAGGTCACCCAGATATCGGGCGTGACCCCCGATTACGGCCCGGTGCGCAATGTCAATGTCGCCGAAGGGGATTTCATCCGGGAGGAGCATATCCTGGGACAGGCATCTGTGGTGCTGCTCGGTCCGGATGTCGCCGAGAGTCTGTTCGGGCGCACGCAGGGACTGGTGGGCGAGACAGTGCGCATCGAAGGCCAGCCTTTCCGCGTCATCGGAGTGCTCGAATCGAAGGGCGGCTCGGGCTTTTCCAACGAGGACGATCAGATTATTGTCCCTCTGTCCACTGCCCAATCACGCCTGCTGCGGCGTGCCTCGCGCGACCGGGTCGATATGCTGCTGGTGCAGGCTGCCGGGGCACAGACCGTCCCACAGGCTGCCGAAGAGATCGCTCAGATCCTGCGCACGCGACATCGCACGGCGGTCGGCGCGGATGACTTCACCATCCTCACCCAGCAGGATTTCCTGGATACGGCACGCACGATCACCGGGGTGCTGACCATCTTCCTGGGCGGCATCGCAGCTATATCGCTGCTGGTGGGCGGGATCGGCATCATGAACATCATGCTGGTTTCGGTGACCGAGCGAACGCGCGAGATCGGGCTGCGAAAGGCACTCGGGGCGCGGCGCATGGACATCCTGATCCAGTTCCTGACCGAATCGTCGGTGCTCAGCATGATCGGGGGACTGATCGGCATCGCCCTAGGCTGGGCAATCTCGTTTGCGGTGGGGCAGATCGCGGCTGCCAACAACGCCGAGATCAATCCTGCCATCGGCCTCGACACGGTCCTGATGGCGACGCTGTTCTCCACCGCGGTGGGTCTGTTCTTCGGGTTGTATCCGGCCAACCGCGCCGCCAGCCTGGAGCCGGTAGAGGCGTTGAGGTATGAGTAATAGGGGATAAGGGAACAAAGGGATTAGGAATTAGGAACAAGGGGATCAGGGATTAGGGCTCCAGGGCTGCTTTCATACGCTCCAGGGCTTCCGCCAATCTAGATCTCGGGCAGCCGAAGTTGAGGCGCACAAAGCCCTCGCCCCCGGCGCCAAACATCGCCCCATCGCTCAACGCCACGCGGGCGTTTTGCAGGAAGAATGCAGAAGGGTCCTGTTTACCTCCCATCATTTCACCGGCGCGCGAACTGCGGCAGTCGAGCCAGGCCAGGTAGGTGCCCTGCGGACTTGCCATGCTGATTCCGGGCAGCTCATCCCGCACGTACGCAATTAAATAATCCCGGTTGGCCTGCAGGTAAGCCATGACCTGCTCCAGCCACTCCTGCCCTTCCTGATAGGCAGCCTGGGCTGCTACCCAGCCCAGGGTATTGATCCAGCCCGCCAGACCGCGGCTGGATTTTTGATATACCTCGCGCAGCTCGGGGTTCTGGATGACGGCAAAGGAAAACTGCAAGCCGGGAATGTTGAACGTCTTGCTGGGCGCCATTAGGGTGATGGTATTGCGGGCAATCTCCGGGTCAAGCGATGCAATCGGGATGTGCTGATAACCGCTGTAAGCCAGATCGCAGTGGATCTCGTCGGAGCAGATCAGCACGCCGCGCTGCAGGCAGATCTCAGCCAGCCGCAGGAGTTCATCACCGCGAAAAACCCTGCCCACCGGGTTGTGCGGGCTGCACAGGAGGAACATGCGAGTCTGACCGGTGAGCTTGGATGAGAAGACATCGAAATCAATCTCGTAGGAGCCATCCGGCAGGCGGGTCAACTGCGCATCCTGGCGCTCCAGCCCGGCGTTGTGCGGGGCTTCCAGGAAAGGGTGGTAGACCGGCGGCTGGACCAGCACTGCTCCGCCTGGCTCCGCCACCGCCTGGCAGGCCAGGTTGAACCCGGTGACCACGCCTGGCATGAATACGATCTCCTCAGGACTCACCTGCCAGCGATACAGACTCTCCAGCCGTTCGACGATGACCTGGCGCAGCTCTAAATTATCGGTCGGCTTACCGCTCACCCCCTCCGGATAACCAAACACGCCGCACGCCACCCGCTCCTGCAGAGCCCGGATCACCGGCTGCGGTGAGGCGAAATCCATATCCGCCACCCATAGGGGGATCACGTCTTCATCATAGGTGCGCCAGCGGGCGCAATCCGTGCTGCGCAGGTCGATGCGGCGGTCGAAGTCATAGTGCATCTTGTACCCTCACTTGGTGCAAGCAGTTATTGTGCTGATACAGTCTCAGCAGCGATCCAGTCCAGGTAGCTTTGCGAGCCCATGACCACCGGCAGGGCGATAATCTCCGGCACATCGTAGGGGTGCAGGTCTTTGACAGCGGGGACAAGTTGGTCGTGGAACAGGTCGGCACGCGTCTTCACCAGCAGCAGGGATTCCTGGTCGTTCTGCACTTCGCCCTGCCAGGCGAAGATCGAAGTGATAGAAGGCAGGATGTTGACGCAGGCGGCCAGCTTTTGAGCCAGCAACGCGGCGGCGATCCGTTCGCCCACTTCAGCTGAGGGGGTGGTTATCAGGACGACGATATGTTCAAGCTTCATGATCAGCTCCATATTTAAAGTGTTGGAAAATATAATTGTAACGGAACTGTCCGGTTTCGAGAAATCAAAGATATTTGAATATGGCAGTTCGTGTACCTTCGTGTCTTCGCTTCTTCGTGGTTACATATTCATTCTGAGGTAAAATCAATTGCCCGGCGCGCGAGGCAGAACAGATGAGCGAATGGAAACTATTAATTGCCGATGGACTGGATGAAGAGGGGCAGGCCATCTTGCGCGCCCAGACAGAGGTTGAGGACTCAACCGGCATCGCGGCCGCGAATCTGCTGTACGTGATCGGGATTTACGAAGCCCTGGTCGTGCGCAGCCGCACCAAAGTGACCGCAGAACTGCTGGATGCTGCCGGACGGCTGAAGGTGGTCGGGCGCGCCGGGGTGGGCGTGGACAATATCGACCTGGAAGCCGCCCGGCGGCGAGGGGTGATTGTGGTCAACGCTCCAACCGCCACCACGCTGGCGGTCGCCGAGCAGACCCTGGCGTTGATGCTGGCGCTGGCGCGCCATATCCCGCGGGCGGATGCCTCCATGAAAGCAGGCTCCTGGGAGAAGAAAAAATTTGTTGGCAGCGAGCTCAACGGCAAGACGCTGGGCGTGATCGGCATGGGCAATATCGGCGCAGCAGTCGCCCAGCGAGCAGCCGCGCTGGGAATGAGCGTGGTGGGCTACGACCCTCTGCTTACCCCGGACGTGATCCGGACGCGCGGCGCCGAGCCGCTGCCCCTGGAGGAGCTGTACGCCCGCGCGGACTATATCAGCCTGCATGTGCCCCTGATCGCCGAGACGCGCGGCATGATCGGCGACCAGGCCCTAGCCCAGATGAAACCCGGCGTGCGGCTGGTGTGCACCGCACGCGGCGGCTTGATCGACGAGCGCGCCCTGCTGGGGGGGCTGGAATCGGGGCAGGTGGCCGGCGCGGCCCTGGACGTATACGCCCAGGAACCGCCGGGGCTGACCGCCTTGGTCGCGCACCCGCACCTGATCGCCACCCCGCATATCAGCGCCCAGACCGAGGAAGCCCAGGTACGTGCGGCGGTGGATATCGCAGAGGAAGTGCTGAGAGCGCTGGGCGGGGAGCCGCTGCGCTGGCAGGTGGCGTAATTCGAGACTGTCATTCCGATCCAGAGCGCAGCGAAGGAGAGGAATCCCTATTGTCATCCTCAAGTAATAAGGCAATAAGGAGGCAAGGTAATAAGGTAATACGGTCCCAGAGATTCCTCGCCACAAAGAGCGTGACTCGGTATGACATATACGTAGTTTTGATGCTGCTGCATCATCTATCATCAACCAAAATGAAGGAGATAAATTCTAATATGCAAGAAAAACTCGACCAATTGAAGGCTATCCTGGCGGAGTGGGACGACCTGGATAGAGCCGCACTGGTGCTGGAATGGGACCAGCAGACCTATATGCCCCCGGGTGGCGCAGAAGCGCGCGGCCAGCAGATGGGCACGCTGCGCAAGCTGTCTCATATACGCCTGACGTCGGATGAAGTCGGGCGGCTGCTGGAGGAGCTGGAACCCGCCGCCAAAGATTGGCCGCCCGACTCCGATGATGCCCGGCTGGTCAAAGTCACCCGGCGGCTGTACGACAAGAACACCCGCGTGCCTCCGGAGATGGTGGCAGAGCTGACCGAGCTGACCGCGGTGGCCTTCTCCGTCTGGCAGGAAGCGCGCCCGGCGAACGACTTCGCCAGGTTCCGGCCCTACCTGGAAAAAATCGTCGAACAGCGCCGCCGCTTCGCGGCGCTGTTCGCCCCCTACGACCATATCTACGACCCGCTGCTGGACGAGTACGAGCCGGGTATGAAGACCGCCGAAGTGCAGGCGATTTTCAGCGCCCTGCGCCCGCAGCAGGTGGATCTGATCCAGGCCATCACCGAAAAGCCGCAGGTGGACGACTCGTTCCTGCACCAGCCGTTCGACGAACAGAAGCAGTGGGATTTCGGGGTGGAGGTGATCAGCAAGTTCGGCTATAACTGGCAGCGCGGCCGCCAGGATAAAGCAGCCCACCCGTTCACCACCAGCTTCGGCGTCGACGACGTGCGCATCACCACCCGGTTTTTGCCGGATTATGTCGGCTCGGCGCTGTTCAGCACCATGCACGAAACCGGGCACGCCCTATACGATATGGGGGTCGACCCGTCCCTGAGCCGCGGTCCGCTGTGCGACCTGGAATCCCTGGCGCTGCACGAATCGCAGTCGCGCATGTGGGAGAACCTGGTCGGGCGCTCGCTGCCCTTCTGGCGGCATTTCTACCCGCGCCTGCAGGAATACTTCCCGGCACAGCTTGGGAACATCGATCTGATGACCTTTTACCGGGGGATCAACAAAGTCGAGCCCTCCCTGATCCGGGTGGAAGCGGACGAGGCCACCTACAACCTGCATATCATGCTGCGCCTGGAGCTCGAGATCGCCCTGATGGAAGGCTCGCTGCAGGTAAAAGACCTGCCGGAGGCATGGAACAGCCGCATGCAGGATTACCTGGGGCTGACCCCGCCGGACGACAGCGACGGCGTGCTTCAGGACGTGCACTGGTCAGACGGCTACTTCGGCTACTTCTCCACCTACGCCCTGGGCAACCTGGTCTCCTTGCAGCTGTGGGAGCGCATCAATGCCGATATCCCCAATCTCTCAGAGCAGATCGAGCAAGGCGAATTCGCCGAGCTGCTGGGCTGGCTGGTTGAGAAGATCCACCGGCACGGGTCCAAGTTCGAAGCGCAGGAGCTGATCGAGCGCGTCACCGGATCGCGGATCGACGCGGCACCATATGTGCGCTATCTGAAGGGTAAATACAGCGATATCTACGGTCTATAATTCACCTTGATGATCCCCTTTCAAGGGAGACAGGTCAGTTTACCTGCCTGCATGGTAAAATCCAGCCAGGCGACCCCGGTCGAAGGCAAAGAAGCGTATGGCGCGAGTATTATTCATCGACGATGATCCAATGACCCTGCAGACGCTCGGCAAAGCTGTCGAAGTGTTCGGACACCAGTCGATCTGGGCCACCAGCGGGCAGGAGGCACTGAGCAGCGCCAGAAAAGACACCCCGGATATCATCTTCCTGGATATCAACCTGCCGGATATCGGCGGTCTGGCGCTGATCGAGAAGCTGCGCCAGGTCCCTGGCCTGTCTACCACGCCGCTGCTGGTGCTTTCTGCCAGCCCTGAGCTGGATGCTGCCGAGCTGGCCCACCAGGCCGGGGCACAGGCTTACTTGAACAAGCCGATCCGCCTGCAAACCCTGCTGGATGCGATCCAGCAGTACACCTCCGCCTGAGAACGGCGGTGCGAGGGACCCCATACGGATGCTCGCTATATGGATGCGGTTAAACAAACGCCTGCGCCTTGAGGGTCTCCTCTCGCCCAGGCTGGCGCTGAGCCTGCTGACCGGCATGGTTCTGAGCGGCTGCAGCGTGCTGGTAGGACCCACGCTGCCAACTCCCATCCCCACCCAGCATCTGCCGACCGTGATTGCCCTCACCGTGCAGGCCAACGGGGAGTCCGGCACAGCGCTCGCCGGTGCGGAAATAGACGGCATCTCACTGGAGCAGAGCACAGTCACCCCGCAGGTCACCGCCAGCCCCACCACTCAGCCGTCTGTGACGCCCACCCGCACCCCCGCGGGGCCATCCGCCACGCCATATACTCTGCCCCCGCCGCCGACGCCCACTCCCACGCCGGAGACCCCCAATGCCGGCATCGAGATCCGCAACCTGGGAGCCTTCTCCAAGGTCACCTCGCCGCTGCATATTTATGCTTACCTGAAACCAGGGGCAGGCGGTAGGGTGCGCGTCGAGCTGATCGGCGAAGACGAGCGCCTGCTGGTGCGCAATATCAAGGTGATGGACTTCGTGCCCTTGGGCGCCTGGGCAGTGATGTCCCTGGACCTGGACTTCGAGATCGCCGCCACTGCGGAAGCTGCCTGGCTGAAGATCAGCGTGGATGACGAGTTCGGGCGCACGGTGGCGATGAACTCGGTGCCGCTGATCCTGCTCTCGGTAGGCGAGGCGGATATCGTGCCGCCGATGGACGTGCTGTCGCCGATCATCATCCGTGAGCCGACCAAGCGCACCCTGATCCAGGGCGGCACGCTGATCGTAAGCGGGCTGGCGCGCCCGGGCAGCGAGAACCCGCTGCTGGTGCGGCTGGTTACCGCGGAGGGAAGGGAAGTCGGCATGCGTCTGGCAGGGGTGAATGGGCCCGGACCGGGCAGCTATGGAGAATTTGTGGTTGAGGTGCCGTATAATATCGGTGATCCCACCAAGGTGCTGCTCACCGTGACCGAGGGCGCCGATTCGCTGAGCGATGTTATCCATCTTTCCAGCATCGAGGTCATGCTCAGCCCCTGAGGGCTGACAGCTGACAGTTGACCGCCGACCGCTGCGTCGTAGGCGTCGGCGACCCTGCGGGTCGACTACTCACTACTCTCAGATCACTAATCCCTAATTTACTGTTACCCAGGAGATGCCCGATGACATTCAGACCTTTCACATCCAAACGTGCACCCGCCTACGCCGATGTCCCGGACGAGAAATGGAACAGCTGGCGCTGGCAGCTTTCCAACCGCATCAACTCGGTCGAAGAATTCGAGAAGGTAATCCCGCTGACGGACAGCGAGCGCAAGGCGCTCTCGGCGTCTGACCTGTTCCGGGTGGATATCACCCCTTACTTCATCTCGCTGATCGACCCGGACGACCCAAACGACCCGATCCGCAAACAGGTTGTGCCCACTGACGCCGAGATGGTGCCCTTCACCGCCATGATGGAGGACTCGCTGGCAGAGGACCGCCATTCGCCCGTCCCGGGTCTGGTGCACCGCTACCCGGACCGGGTGCTAATGCTGGTCACCACGCAGTGCGCCTCCTACTGCCGCTACTGCACCCGTTCGCGCATCGTGGGCGACCCCTCGGCGACCTTCTCACGCGCCGAGTTCGAGCTGCAGATCGAGTACCTCAAGCGCACGCCGCAAGTGCGGGATGTGCTGCTATCGGGCGGCGACCCGCTGGTGCTGGCGCCCAAGATCCTGGATGAGATCCTCAGGCGGCTGCGCGAGATCCCGCACATCGAGATCGTGCGCATCGGCTCGCGGGTGCCAGTCTTCCTGCCCATGCGCGTCACCGACGAGCTGACCGACATGCTGCAGAAGTACCACCCGCTGTGGCTCAACATCCACGTCAACCACCCCAACGAGATCAGCCTGGAGCTGGAGCAGGCAACCGACCGGCTGACGCGTGCCGGCGTCCCGCTGGGCAACCAGGCGGTCCTGCTGGCTGGGGTGAACGACAATGTGCACATCCAGCGTCAATTGGTACAGGAGCTGGTGCGCATCCGCGTGCGCCCGTATTACCTGTACCAGTGCGACCTGGTGGAGGGTGCCGGGCACTTCCGCACCCCGGTCGCCAAGGGCATCGAGATCATGGAAGGCTTGCGCGGCCACACCTCCGGCTACTCGGTGCACCAGTACATCATCGACGCTCCGGGCGGCGGCGGCAAGATCCCGGTTTCTCCCAACTACCTGCTCAGCATGTCGGACCACAAGGTCATACTGCGCAATTATGAAGGCTATATCACCACATACGAGGAGCCGGTCGACTACCTGCCCAGCATGGCAGCCAAGTACCTGGGTGAGAAGCGCCCAGAGCCGGGGCAGAGCGGCGTGCTCGGCCTGCTGGACGGCGAGGAGCTGTTCATCAAACCGGAGGGTTTCGACGAGGTGCACGACCGGCACGGCATCCAACACCGCCTGAAGGACGCCAAGAAATGGATTCCGCTGGGGATTGGGTCTGGAGAAGAGAAGAAGGAAGAGGAGTGAATCTTCCAGTCACTGGGAGTGAGGCGCAGCGTCTCCTATACGGGATGCTGCGCCTCTTAGGTTAAGTCGTTCAACGTGTGCAGCCGGGGTAACAAGCTTGATTTCGTACCCTTGTCTGCATTGAGCCGTTCAGGAGGTACTGGGTGAACATAACCCCATACCTCCTGAGGTGACTGTTATTTGGGAACCATAGGCAGGTATACGCCGCTGACCTCAATGCTGTCGTTCACCACGAACGACTCGTTGAGCGCCCCGTCACGAAACTGGATGAAGACCGTGTGCACGCCTAAAGCCCCAGACGCCAGGGTCCACGGTTTCTCGGGCATCAGCGGCTCCCAGACCGCGCCAGCGAAGGACGGGTCATTCGAGATGCGCATCTCGATGTTCCCGCTCACCACGTTGTACTTCAGAGCCAATGGCCCGCCCAGATGGGCATTCGCCGACTGCGCGGCTCCCTCCAGCGGGGTGTCCGAAGAGCTGATGTTCAGCATCACGTTCTTGGTGTAGGTGCGTTGGGCGCCGTTGTTGATCATCATCGTGCCGCTGGGCGCGTCGGGGTCGGCCTTGGGAGTGACCCCTTGGGTCTCGCTGTAATCACCCTCCGCGGTGCCGTTTTGGCCCGCAAGGGTCACGTAGACCATATCGCCGTTGACCACGTTGGTGACCGTGAAGTGTCCGGTGTTACCCATGTCAACCGGTTGACCCAGGTCGTCAGGGAGAAGAGATACCCAGCCGACCATATTGGTGTAGGAGATTGGGTGCGTCCACTGGATGCGGATCATCTGGTTCAGCGGGGTGACGCTGAAATAGCCCAGTTTGCGCACCAGGTCGTCTGGCGCATAGAGCGGGTTGCGCCCGCCGCTGACCTCCGAGCCATCCCGCTCGCCGCCCATGTCGGTGTCTGCCCGGCAGGGCAGAGTGCCCAGGTTGAACTCTTCGATATTGGAAAGTCCATCGTGGTCGTTATCCAGCTGGGCATCGTTGAGCTGCGTGTTCAGCTTGCAGCGCCGCTCCCACGGGTCGGGCATGCCGTCCTTGTCCCCATCGTCGATGGACGGCCCGTTGATCCACAGGCTGCCGTTCCACTCGCGGGTGAGGACCTGCCCGGGTTCCAGGGGATCTTCCAAGAAGGCCAGCATGCGCACGTTGTACGTGCCGCCGAAGTTGGTCTTTGAATACGTGTTGCCATAGACGCCGTCATCGGCAGCGCCGTCGTTGTGCTCCCCGTCATCCCACAGGAAGAGCGCATCCGCCCCGCCAGGTTTCTGGATGACAGCCGGGATCACGCCCGAGACGCCGAAGAAACCGGCTCCCGGGAGCGCCCCGTTGCGGTCCAGCAGGGTGGCGACGACCGGGACTGCATCCCCTGCCATAGCCTGGTTGCCGACCGCGGGTGGCAGGAAACGGGCGGTGAGCTGGATGTTCGATTCTGCCGACATGTTGATCATGAAGTCCGACTCCCACAGGGTGGGGTCTTCGGGTTGCAGCGGCATGCCGCTGGCACCTTCCAAACACGGACCATACATTACATAGCGCACGCGGATGTCCCAATCACCCGGCTCCGGGTTGGGGATGAGCACCACATCGTCGTAAGCCGAATGGCGGATATCCCACGAAGGAGGTGTGGCGGTTGTGGGTGGGCTGACCGGGATATAGGTGCGGATAACGCTGGGCGGCTGGATGCCGACCTCACGCACGTAGCCGCCGCAGTAATTATCATCATCCTGCTTGCCCGCCACCACGATGCGCAAGGTGTTCACGCTGCTGTCCACATGCTGGGTTGCGTACTGGTAGGTGTTATCGGGGATAGTGAGGAAGTTGTTGTGGTACAGCCGGGCCGCACCCTGCCCCTTGGTCTCGTAGTAGTCATAGACATTGTCCAGACCTAACGGTCCGGGCAGCAGGTCGGCAGTGATGCGCTCGATCTGGTCCTGCGGCACGCCCATCGCTGCGAACTGGCTGGCGATGTCTTGCTTCATATCCAGCGTCGATTCCAGGCTGCCGCCGCTGGTAGGAACGTAGGTGTAGCTGCCGCCGGTATCGGCCGCGATCTGTGCCAGCAGCGCCCCCGGGGCGTCTTCCGAGAAACGGATGGTGTCGATGACCACGCCTGAGGCGATCAGCTCGGCGCGCACGCTGCTGTACAGCGGGTTGACGTTCTCCTCCCCGTCACTGAGCAGGATGATGTGCTTGGGATTGGTGTTGGTCGGCGCCACCAGCAGCTTATCCTTGGCATCCCGCAGCGCGGCGCCGATCGGCGTCCATTCTCGAGCTGTGAGGTTGTTGATCGCCGTCTTGGTGGAAGCGATCGCTGCGGCAGGTAGGGCGGGCACATCCGTACGAGACAGGCGGGTGATGATATCCAGCTCGCAGTTGCCGGTACCAAAGGGCAGGCCACAGCCGACCGGGTTATCCTTGGCAGAGAAATCGGTCACCAGCACACGGTCGCCGGAGCGCAGCAGGTCAGCCATCACCGTGCCGGATTTCTTGGCATTCGCCAGGCGGGTGCCCTCTCCAGGGATATCCTCGGTTGCCATCGAGCCCGAGCCATCGAAGACCATGGCGAAGTCGGTGTTGCCCGGGTCAACATACAGCAGTGCGTTGGTCTCGGTGTCGCAGATGCTGCCACCCAGACAGATGCGCAGGTCGACGAAGGCCGTGCCTGCCGGCTTGATGGGGGGCAGCATGATCGCCCAGTACTCCTCGCCTACCTGTGAGAATGAGCCAGGGACGATGGTGATGGCGTCGCCTTCAGCGTCGGCAGAGATGGCCGATTCGGCCAGACCCAGCACCGGCAGGCCGCCACTGGTCACCTTGAAGCGCGCCAGGAACGCTATCGGGCTGGCAGGCTCACCCACTAGTGCGAAGTTGGTCTGGCGCGGCTCGAGGATATCCAGCACCGGTGTGACGCAGGTGAAGGATACATCGTAGCTGTAGTTGTTGGCAAAAGAGTTGACCACTGCCACCAGGCGGTCATTTACGCCGGAGCCGGGGAATGTCCTCGACAGGTCCTCGCCGATCCAGCCGATTCGCTGTACGCTGGTTGGCGCTGACGTATCGGCTGCCATCAGATTGATGCCCAGGTTGGCTCCGGATGCGCCATCCACGCTGGCGGTCACATAGCTGCAGCCGCTCTGCGGACGGACCTGGTAGTAGCGAGCAGCCCAATCATCCGGCGTGGTCTCGCCGGGCCAGCTTTTGCTGCCGCTGGAGATTGTCTCGTCTTTGTACAGAGCAATCGAGCCGTAGCTCGGACCGGCGTCATCGTCAAGGTAGACCAGCTCGGGCTGTGTGGCAGGGTCGGCCCAGTCTTTAGCCCAGTTGGCGGCGAAGAAGTTCAGGAACAGCTTCTCTTCGGTCATGCCGGGCTTTAAAGACGGTATTAGGGTATCCAAGACGTAGAGAGTATCACGCAGATCGCATTCCTCATAGTGTTCGCGCACGGCGTCCATGTGATAATGCGGATCGGCGGTGGTCCATTGGGAACCAAGCTGCTCGCTGAAGTACTTGTTGAATACATCCCAGTAGTTCTTATCATAGAAGCTGCCCAATGGATTGTAGGAGTTGACGAAATTGTTGTACAGCGAGTTATCCACCGCTGTAGTGATGGCGTCCATCGCCAGATCGGCATAGCCCTCGACGAACTCGGCATCACCTGCAGCGGTGCCATTCAGGTAGTTAGGCTTCAGGAAACCGTAGCAACCATCATTATAGGAATACTGAAGGTAGTGCTGGAACTCATGGTACACAACGTTCTGGGCATTGCCAGCCCGCACAGTGGGCGAGTCGATGCCGATACGGCAGGAACCGGAGCTGGCCCAGTAGGCGATGCCAGCCCAACCGACACCGTCCTCCAGCTGTACATTGATGCGGTTCCCACAACCGTTATCGTAGGGATGGTGGCCAAAGATCTCCCAGTAGCGCTCCCAGGCCTCCCGGCCCCATTGGGCGACATCCTGTGGCTCAGTGTCATTATTCACCCAATGGGTGAGGTTGTAGGTCGTACCATCAACAGTACGCTGGACGGTGCTGACATTATTGGTGTACCACACGCGAATAGTTTTTGTGGTCCCACCGACGGTAAATGTCTCGTCAAAGCATTCATCCAGCAAGACGCCATCGATAGTTGGGCCTCCACTGCACGGCGCGTCGGGAGTCTCGGGGGTGGCCAGCTCGTTATCCATACGTAAGCCGTACGCAACCAGCGCCGGTGAAGCTTCAAGACCGGATCCCTGTGCTGGGGTGGCAGCGTAGCCAAATGCCATACCGGCAGAACCCAGCAGCAAAAAAACAACCAGTAAAATGACTGGCATCCTGGCTATTCTCATTAGAGCCAACATTGTTTCGCTCCTTTCGGTTTTTCTCATTAATCCATTGAAGGTGCTACTCACACGTTCGAGCCCAAAGGCAGTACGACAGTATGCTAGTGTCTATCGATAAAACCACCTCCTTTCAGAGATAACTAATATGAGACCACAGGAAAACGATAATTCAAACCCACCACCTTCAATGTAGCAGATTTTTACAAAATGTCAAGTGCATTCTTTAATCCATGCAATAATAATTGCGCCAAGGAACAGACTGTACATATACAGCCTTTTTTCAAGCTACCGGGTGACAAATCTACAAACTATCACCGTTATGTCAGGATGGGGTATTATGAGATGGATTAGGGCGAGGGGGTGAGGTATATTGAATCGGCTGAGATAGGCAGAGCAGCATTATTTTCTGTTCAAGTGCAACTTGAGACAACCGCGAGGCCTTAGAGCGGAAACAAATCCCAAGGGAGCTATTGAGTCTTTATTTACGGCTCTGGGATGTCACCTTCCTCGGGTGGCGGCTCGGGGGTGGCCCACACACCGTAGCTCTCTTCCCAGGGATACAGCTTGCCGGGGCGACCCTGGTAGTACAGCTCTATGATGCGCCGGGTGATGGGGGCAGCCCACTCGGAGCCTTCCCCGCCGTTTTCCACGATCACCGCCACAGCGATATCCGCTAGTTGGGCGTCGCCCGCATCGGTGTAGGCGGCAAACCAGGCGTGCGGCTCCAGTCCCGTCTGGGCAGTCCCGGTTTTGCCATGCACCGGATAGCGCAAGCCGCGGAATACATACTCAGCGGTACCCTCTGGATCGCGACTGGTCGTCACACCCAACATGGCATCTTGAATGAGCTTCAGGTTCTCGGACGTGACCGGAAGCGTACCGAGCACCTGCGGCTCGAAAAGCATGGAAGGCTCGCCGTTGGGCGGGGCGATGCGTTCGATCACCTGCGGGGTGTACAGCGTGCCGCCGTTGCCCACCGCGGCCACAAAGTTGGCGACCTGCAGCGGCGTGACTTGAAGCTGTGATTGCCCGGTCGCCAGATCGATGGCATCTTCGATAGAGACCGGATCAGGCACATTGCCGGGCAGCTCGTCAACCCCCTGGATGCCGGTCGGGCTGCCCAGGCCGAAGGCACGCGCCATATTGGAGATGTCGTTGGGTCTGTTCGACTCGTACAGCACCTGCCCGATGTGGTAGAACCACGGATTGCAGGAGCGGATCAGCCCTTGCGGCAGGGTGAGCAGCCCGCTGGGCTGGGTCTCTCCGTCTTCCAGGAAGTGTTCGTAGGTCCAATCTTGTTTGCGGATGCCGGGGATATCGGTGAATAAATAACCGCAGTCATATGTCGATTCAGCGTTGAAGATACCGCTTTCCAGTCCGGCTGCCATGCTGATAATCTTGAACACCGATCCCAGCGGGTACTGCCCCTGGGTGGCGCGGTTATACAGCGGGTTGAGCGGGTTGTTCAGATCGCCAAGTTCGGTAAAGGAGTTGATGCTGGCCGGGTTGAAGCCGTTTGGGTTGAAGGTTGGCGAGGAGGCCATCGCCAGCACCCGACCGGTATCCCGCTCCAACACCACCGCGGCGCCCGGCAGCCCGCTGAGGGCGTTCTGCACCCCGATCTGAAAATCCATGTCCAGGGTAGTGGTGATATTCTGGGATGGCACCGCCGGATTCTCGGCCAGTGTCTGCATGACCTGGTGGTTACCATCCCGCACGTACAGCGCGCCTCCGCGCTTACCTAACAAGGACTCTTCAGCCCACTTCTCCAGACCACTCTGCCCGATCAGCTCATCTTTGCGGAAGCCCAGGCGGCGGAAGTCATCCACCTGGTCGGGGTCCATCTGCCCCACATAACCGAGGATGTGCGGCGCGGCGCCGAAATAGGGAGAGCCTGAGTAGTAGCGCGAGTTATAGACGTTCCAGGTTGCGCCGGACAGGCCATTCAAGGCGCCCTCGAATGCCGCTCCCCGGCTGGCAGGGTACTCGCCAAACGACAGGTACTGGGTGGCGTTTGCCAGCGCAGCCTCGATGCGCTCCTCCACTCTCTTCGCCGGCTCGCCGCTCAACCGCGCCAGGGTGTTAATGACCGACTCCGAGAACTCCGGGTCGAAGGTAAACATGTCCAGTCCAATGGCATAGACATCTGATCCTCCCGCCATCATGTTCCCATCCCGGTCGTAGATGAAGCCGCGTTCCGGGGTGTAATCGACACGGTTCATGCTCAGGTAGTTTTGCCCGCTCAAGGGCGACATGACGAGCGTATCTTCCCATTTCACGCGCCAATCGCCATCCTCCAGCAGCAGGGTCATGCCGGTTTCGTCGGAAAATTCAGGAACCAGGTTGCTGTCGAAGGTCACCCGGTAGCGAGCATCGGCTTGTTCTCCTGCCTCCTCTACCGAGAGGATTTCATAATCGATGGATTCGAGGGCAGCCTCGATCGCCACGCCGCGCATGTGGTTGGTGAGGTCTTCCAGACTGAGCGCTGCCTGGCTCTCGGCCGAGAGCAGATCGTACATAGCAGGATAATCGTCGGCTCGCCAGGCGAACAGGAAGGCTTCTGCCCGGGCTCGGGCGTCCGGTCTGGGTGTGGGCGTGACGGTGGGAGTCAGCGTGGTGGTGGGCGTGGATGTAGGGACCAGCTCCGCGGTCGGGGTTGGGCTGATTTCGGGTCCCGCGGCTGTTTTGCAGGCTGAAAGCAGCACTGCGGCGAGGAGGATGACAAAAATTCTTCTCATGATGACAAGATCGGTTGAATTGCCAAGGATCAAGGAAAAATTATAACCGACCCTGGACTGAGCCTGAGCTTTGAATTCGGTTAATATTTATCCCGGGTGGTTTTAAAGAATGCAACCTACCCCTCTCCTGCAGGCTGGAAAGGGGTAGGTTGTTTGAGAGTTAGAGTATCCCTCCTCTGTGAAGGGGGGAATACCTGCTATTTATTTCCCAGGGATTTGAAATCCCCTAATCCAGAAGAAGTCGTGCTGGTCTGGGGATTGCCATAATAGGAAACGCTGCCGGCGCCGCTGATCTCACCGGTTAACTGATCCGTCACCCACAGGGTAGCGCCGCCCAAACCCGAGACGTTAACCTTGGCAGTCTGGATCTGCAAGTCCGGAGCATTTACACTGCCAGCGCCGGAAATGTCTATCGCAGCCCGAGCAGTCTGACCAGAAATTTCAATCCCACCCAATCCACTGAGATTGACATTCAGATTATCCGTGGTGATCTGGTCCTGCACAATCCTCCCCGCACCACTCATATTTATATCCATGCTGGGGGTTGAAAGGGTCTCTACCTGGACATCACCCAGCCCGCTGATTGCCAGCGAGGTGAGATCTTTGACGACGAGTGTGAATACCAATTCGAGCTCTTTGTTTAGAGATCTAATGGTGAGATTTTTATCGGTCTCGATGATGAGCGTCCCATTGCGCACTGTGGTTCTGATTTCCGGTACCAGATTGTCGGGTCCGGATATGTTCAGCGACTCGACATCGCCCTGCATGATATTCATCTTTCCGAAAGTGGTGAAATCGATCGCATCAAAGCCGCTGACATCCCGGTTCTCGCTGATAGTCACATCGGATGGAGTAATCGCATTGACACCGATATTTGTCAAGAAGTTGCAGCTCATGGACAACATCGACAGGACAAAAAGGGAAATCATTATGGTTTTGGTTTTCATGGGAGTTTCCTTTGGTGAAACGATTCGGATAAGTGGGTTGTACGCTACCATCATAATCCATTCCGCCATTAATCGCTTCATTCGAAAGGAGAGTTATCCTCTAGCCAAATGGATAGTTTTTTTTGCCTCTTGACAAGCTTCGCATCGCGCTTATAATTATTACGAATTTACTCATAAATATCTTTAATGCAAATCGCCGAATACTTCGGAAGGATAAATTTCCGAGCGGCGAACTGCACGGAGCAAACATTCATGTACACTTGCATGTGTCTGAGGCGGGGCCTGTAACCACCGCCTCGTCATAGCACACACGCCGAAACAGATCCCCCCTGTTTCATGAGACCGGCAGACTGGCGAGAGGTGGTTGGGA
Organism: Chloroflexota bacterium; assembly: GCA_032124675.1. Taxonomy (GTDB): domain Bacteria; phylum Chloroflexota; class Anaerolineae; order Anaerolineales; family UBA4823; genus JAQBDA01. Next base: position 24,710 of record JAQBDA010000095.1, on the reverse strand, counting down.
CCCCGCATGCGGAATTGATAATGCGTGGCTGATAGCCCACCACCTTTTTTGGTGTCTGCCGGTCTTTTATTTATCGAAATATGCAAGTGCAAGCTGAATGGTTGGAGCTGATCCGATGAGCGATCTAATCGTAAAAACCCAGGAAAGGCTGGCCCAATCGCTGGTGGTTGCCCCCCCGCCGCCGTGCGGCGTCGAGTTCACTGTGGGCAACACCCCGCTGCTGGTCCTGCGGCGCATCACGGCTGACCTGCCATCCTCGGTGCAGGTATATGCCAAAGCGGAATGGTTCAACCCCGGCGGATCGATCAAGGACCGCCCGGCGTTCAACATCCTGCGCACCGCCCTGGCGAACTGCGACCTGGTGCCTGGCAAGCGCCTGCTCGACTCGACTTCGGGCAATATGGGCATCGCCTACACCACCTTCGGGGCGGCGATGGACGTGCCTGTAACGCTGGTGCTGCCCGCCAACGCCAGCCCGGAGCGCATCGCCATCCTGCGCGCCCTGGGCGCGGAGCTGGTGCTGACCGACCCGCTGGAAGGGTCGGATGGCGCCATCCGCGTCGCCCGCCAGATGGCAGCCGAGGAACCCGACCTGTATTTCTACGCCAACCAGTACGACAACCCGGCTAATTGGCAGGCGCACTATCTGACCACCGGTCCGGAGATCTTCCAGCAGACCGCCGGGCAGGTCACGCATATCGTCGCCGGGCTGGGCACCAGCGGCACGCTGACCGGCGTCAGCCGCTACCTGCAGCAGTTCAACCCCGATATACAGCTTATCGCTGTGCAGCCGGATAGCCCCCTGCACGGGCTGGAGGGATTGAAGCACATGCCCACTGCCATCCAGCCGGGCATTTTCGACCCCAGCCTGCCCGACCGCACCCTGGAGATCTCCACCGAAGAGGCCCACGACATGGTGCGTCGATTGGCACGCGAGGAAGGACTGTTCACCGGCATCTCGTCCGGGGCAGCGGCCGCAGCAGCATTGAAAGTCGCCGAGGAGCTTGACCAGGGCGTGGTTGTTACCGTGTTCCCCGATGCGGGCTATAAATACCTGAGCGATAAGGGCTTGTGGGAGCCCGCGGAAGAGGACTGAGCGAGGATGGTGGAGGTAAGAATGAGTTTGCAGATCGCATCCGACATCATGCAGCAGATCGACCGTCACGGCGAGGCAGCCTACCCGGAGGAAGGCGCCGGCCTGCTGCTCGGCAGGCTGGACGGGCAGCACAAGCAGGTGGAGGCCATCTTGCCCCTGTCGAACGCCCGCGAGGACAGCGCCCGCCACAACCGTTACCTGCTCACCCCGCAGGATTATATGCTCGGCGAGCAGGAGGCTGCCCGCCGGGGGCTGGATGTGCTGGGTGTGTTCCACTCCCATCCCGACCACCCCAACCGCCCCTCAGAGTTCGACCGGGAGTGGGCGATGCCCTGGTTCTCCTACCTGATCACCAGCGTACAGTCCGGTCAGGCAACCGGCAGCCGCTCCTGGCTGCTGAGCGAAGACCGGCAGGCCTTCATCGAAGAACCAGTCACTGTCAGTCGCTGAAGAGAGTTTTTTCACCACGGAGAACACTGAGCACACAGAGTTTTTTTCACTGAGTTGAGAACCTGCTCCCGCTTCACTACTCACTACTCTCTACTCACTGATTACCAATCCCCTTTTACTGTTACCTTGGAGGTATATCATGTCGCTCTACTTTGTACGCCACTATCACGATGCTGAGACCTGCCCGGCAAAAGACCCGGCGGCAGGCAATATGCTGCTCACTCATATCAGCCCGCTGAACGCCCGTAAGTTTGGCGTGCAGATCGTCGGCGATGCAGTATTAGATGGACAGCACACCTTCGTGCTCATCCTGGAAGCGGATGAAAAAGCGAAGATCGATAACTTCATGCAGCCTTTCGCCCAGGCCGGGCCCGTTGAGATCACGTCCGCCTCGACCTGTGAGACGGTCGTCGAGAGAGAAGGCTGCTGAAATCCCATATTCGAGAGGAATTTATGCCAAGTTTAAGAATCCCCACCCCCCTGCGCACCTACACCGACGGACAGTCCGAGATCGACCTGCAGGGCAGCACGGTGCACGAAGTGATGGACGAGCTGGTCGCCCAGCACCCGGCCCTGCGCCCGCATCTGTTCAACGGCGAGGGGCAGCTGCGCCCATTCGTCAACCTGTTCCTGAACGAAGATAACGTCCGGGACCTGCAGGGTATGGACACCCCGCTCAACGAAGGCGACCGGCTGATGCTGATCCCCAGTATTGCGGGAGGATGAGAATAGGGACGAGAGAATAGAGAACAGGGAATGGAGAAGCGTGCGACCACCTGATCACTGACCTCTATTCTCTACTCTCCACTCTCTAATCTCACATCACTATAGTGGATGAAACATGTTACCAACACTTACTCATGAAGAGATCCTGCGCTATTCGCGCCACCTGCTGATCCCCGAGGTAGGCCTCGAGGGGCAGCGCAAGCTGCTGGCCGCCTCGGTGCTGGTGATCGGCACCGGCGGGCTGGGCTCACCGGTCGCGCTGTATCTGGCGGCTGCGGGCGTCGGGCGCATCGGCCTGGTGGACTACGACGTGGTGGATTACTCCAACCTGCAGCGTCAGGTGATCCACGGCATGGCCTCCCTGGACGTGCTGAAGGTCGAGTCGGCCCGCCAGCGCATGCTGGATATCAACCCGGATATCCAGGTGGACGTGTATAACGAGGCGTTCACCTCGGAAAACGCCATGCGCATCGCCGAGCCTTACGACCTCATCATCGACGGCACGGATAACTTCCCCACCCGCTACCTGACCAATGACCTGTGCGTGCTGACCGGCAAGCCCAACGTCTACGGCTCGATCTTCCGCTTCGAAGGTCAGGTGAGCGTGTTCCACGCCCAGGTAGGGCCGTGCTACCGCTGCCTGTTCCCGGAGCCGCCGCCGCCCGGTCTGGTGCCTTCCTGCGCGGAGGGCGGCGTGTTGGGCGTGCTGCCCGGAACGATCGGCACCTTGCAGGCTACCGAAGCGCTCAAGCTGATCCTGGGCATCGGCGAGCCGCTGATCGGCAGGCTAATGCTGTACAACGCCCTGGACATGTCCTTCGACTTCGTCCGGCTGCGCAAGAACCCCAACTGTAAGGTGTGCGGGGAGAACCCGGAGGTCACCGAGCTGATCGATTATGAAGCCTTCTGCGGGGTGCCCTCGCACGACCACGAAGAGGGCGCGGTGGGCGGCGATTGGGATATCACCGCCAGCGAGCTGGCCGACCGGATGAAAGAGGGCAACCACCTGCACCTGATCGATGTGCGCGAACCACACGAGCTGGATATCTCCCACCTGGACGGCGCCACGCTGATCCCCCTGGGACAGCTGGCAGCGCGTATGTCCGAGCTGGATAGCGCCGAAGACATCGTGCTGTTCTGCAAGGCGGGCACGCGCTCGGCGCGCGCCCTGGAGCTCCTGGCTAGCGCCGGCTTCCGCAAGATGAAGAACCTGAAAGGCGGCATCAACGCCTGGGCGCGGGAAGTCGACCCCAGCATGCCGATCTATTGACCAATATAACTGTAAATCTGATATGTTCGTTAGATATATACCGCGGGCCTGCCAGTAAGCAGACCTGCTAAAATTACAGGATAGTATGGAAGATAATGATAGAACGATCTTAGCCGTGCTCGCCCACCCGGATGACGAATCATTCGGGATGGGCGGTACGCTGGCATTGTACGCCCGGCAGGGTGTGGCGGTGCACCTCGTATGCGCCACGCGCGGCGAAGCGGGCACCGTAGACCCTCAATACCTGCGCGGCTTCGACTCGATCGCCGAGCGCCGCGAGGATGAGCTGCGCTGCGCGGCCGAGAAGCTGGGGCTGGCAGGCGTGCATTTCCTGAACTACCGCGATTCGGGCATGCCCGGCAGCGCAGATAACGAACACCCGCAGGCACTGGCAGCCGCGCCGCTGGACGAGGTGACGGAGAAAGTTGTCCACCACATCCGCGCGCTGCGCCCGCAGGTCGTGCTGACCTTCGACCCGATCGGCGGCTACAAACACCCCGACCACATCGCCATGCATAAAGCCACCGTTCAGGCTTTTCATATGGCGGGTGACCCGGCGCTGAACGGTGACCTGCCGCCTTACCAACCTGGGAGGCTGTACTATTACGTCATCCCCAAGCGCTATATGCGCATTGCATTATGGCTGTTGTCGCTGATGGGCAAAGACCCGCGCCGCTACGGGCGCAACCAGGATATCAACCTGGCCGACCTGGTGCAGGATGGCGATTTCCCCATCCATGCCAAGATCAACGTCCACTCGGTAGTGCAGGTCAAAGAGGACGCCACTAGCTGCCATGCCAGCCAGCTCGATGGAACTGGACGGCGGCGCAGCCCGCTGCGCTGGGTGCAGCGCCTGCTGGGTGACAACGAGTTCTTCATGCGCGCTTACCCTCCGGTTGAGGGCCGGGTGCGCGAGCAAGATTTATTCCAGGATAACTGAAATTGGCATGAATTAGGCAGCCGAACCGGCATCGACGTCCTGCAGGAGCGCCCAGGCCAGCTCGTGGACCCGACCCAGCGTCTCAAGCTGCAGGCGGTCCGGGGTATCGCTCATGCGGTGCCATTCCGGCAGCAGTGCAAACCCCTCCCGCAGGGCCAGCAAGGTCGCACCCTGGTAGCCGCGCTCCCAGACCACGCCGGTCTCGGTGAATGCGCCGAAGCCGCCCGCTGGCACAGCCTGCAGATCATACTGGCTCCCCACACGCTGCAGCAGAGCCTCCACATCAGGCGGGATGCGCCGCCTGCGGGTTACGCCCTCACTCTGCAGGTAGACCAGACGCTCACCGATCCCGACCAGCTCGAAATCCACGAACAATGCCCCGGAAAGCTCGCCCCCAAATTCGTCCAGGAAAGCCCGCATGCCGTCACAGCCGGTTTCTTCACAGCCTGTGAAGGCAAACCAGACCTCGGTCTGCGCCAGCGACTGGGCGATCAGGCGCCCGGCTAATGACAGGGCTACACCCACGGCCGAGGCATTGTCGTTCGCGCCCGGCGAGTAAGGCCCGGTGTCGGCAGTCATGCCGGTGAACCAGGCCACGAAGTGCAGTAGACCGAAGACCAGCCCGACCCAGCCAAGCACCGCCAGTCCGGCGATCGAATACAATAATCCGGCTGCCCGCAGACCGTATGCCAGGGGTGCCAGGACAAAACCGTAGACCGCCAGCGGGGACACAACTGCATACAGCGTCACCAGGAAATCGGTGGCGAACCACCATACGGCGCGGTGGCTGTCCAGATGGGCGATGAAGACCACCCGCTGACGGACGTCCTCATTAGGGGCTACGGTGGCGACCACATTCTGGCTGGGCCCGTGCGGCAGGTTGGCGCGCAGTGGGTAGTCGCGGAAGGTGAACTTGCGCCACATCAGGTAGGCAGCGAAGGCGAAAGCCGCGCTGGAGAACAGCCAGGCCGGCAGCTCACCCAGCGGTCGCCTCAACAGCCAATAAGCGACGTGCCCGGTGATGGCGAAGCCGAACGCCAGCGCCAAGAAGAGCCAGATCGAGCGCAGGCCTTCGAACGACATGCGGCGTACATCCGCCAGACCAAGCTCAGCCAGGCGCTCGCTCACATAGCGGGCGGCGCGCGCCTCGGCCTCAGTGGCTGAGCCGCGGCCGGGTACCTCAGGGGAAAGGGCGCTCACTTCAGTCAGCGCGCGGGCGTAGGCTAGGGCAGCCTGCCCCCAGTTGGCAGCATTTTGGATGGGATCAGGGCACATGAGCGTATAATAAGATGGGGTGCAAGGTCAGTGACGTTATGTTACAATTTCCGGCGCTTCATCGTTCGAGTACAGAGTATCGTGATCCAGTGTGCAGCTCTAAATTCCCTTCTAATGGAGCACAGTTAGCACAGTGACGCAAGAAGGAGTATAGCTTATGAAGACAGGTAAACCGCAGACGATCGAAGACGAGGTGATCGTCACTTTGAATTATACAGTGAAGGTGGATGGTAAGGTGGTCGACACCTCCGAAGGGCATGAACCCATCGAGTTCATCCAGGGTTTAGGCCATATCATCGACGGTCTGGAAAGCAACCTGTACGGAATGGCCCCAGGGGAGAGCAAACAGTTCACCGTCGACCCGCAGCAAGGCTACGGCGATCAAGACCCGGACGCCATGGCAGAGATTCCGCGCGCCGAGTTCCCGGCCGATATCCCGCTGGATCCCGGCGTCGAGCTGGTCTTGAAAGACGAAGACGGCGATGAGATGGAGGCGCATATCGTCGAGGTGGGCGAGGAGAACGTGATCGTGGATTTCAACCACCCGCTGGCGGGCAAGACGATGGACTTCTCAGTGGAGGTGATCGCCCTGCGCTGGGCAACCGCCGAAGAGCTGGACCACAGGCACGTGCATTAGTTTTATCTATAAGGTCCATCTCTTATATTCCTCCTACATTCCTCCAACGTGTTTCAAACAGTCATTTATTATCATCAGAGATGCAATGGTAAACATTGCAACGTATAAACAGACTGCTAAAAAACACTAACAACTAATTGGAGGAAATAATGGCATACATTACCCGTTGGAACCCGTATCGTGATATGGCAATCATGCGTCGCAGCATGGACCGCCTGGTGGACAGCTTCGTTGGCGAGGGTGAAGATCTGCCCGAGACCGTCACCTGGGGCGTCGCCCTGGATGTGAGAGAGAGCGAAGAAGCGTTTGTGGTCGAGGCATCGCTGCCGGGCGTCAATCCGGAAGACATCGATGTGACCTACAACAACAACGTCCTGACCATCAAGGGCGAGCTGCGCAGCGAAGTGGAAAAAGAAGATGCCCGCTACCACCTGCGCGAGCGCCGCTATGGACTGTTCTCCCGAAGCATCACCCTGCCGCGCGGCATCGATGGCGAGAACATCGCAGCCAGCTACACAGACGGCGTGCTGACCCTCAGCCTGCCCAAGCGCGAGGAAGTCAAACCCCGGCGCATCGAGATCCACAGCGTAACCTCGCCGCAGATGATCGAAGGCCAGGCGGCGGACATCGCCACCAAGAACTAAGAATACAAATCAACATATAGAGAAAACAGCCGGAGCTATATTCAGAACGGCTGTTTTTTATATACGATCATATTTCGATACTGCTTTTAGAAAGTCATTCCGAGGAGCGATCTTTGCGACGAGGAATCCCTGTCATATCATCTTTCAAATAGGATAATAGGGATTCATCGCTTCGCTCGGAATGACATTGCTTTCACAACACGATCAAGCCCTGGCGCACGCCCAGGCGCACCGCCTCGGTGCGGCTGGCAGCGCCCAGCTTGGCATAGATGCCCGAGACATGGAATTTGACCGTGTGATCGCTGATGCCCAGTGTGATCGCGATCTGCTTGTTCGCCAGACCCTGTGCTAGCAGCTGCAGTACTTGCAGCTCGCGCTCGGTAAGCGCCTCGATAGGGGCTTCACCGAGCAGCTCAGCATCCCGGACGCCGGGCGTAAGCAATAGCTCCACCAACTCAGGCGGTCCGACCAGCAGGCCGTGGTGCAGGGCGAGCAGCGCAGCGTGCAGCTCCTCCGCCGAGCAGTCCAGCGGCAGGACTCCCCAGGCGCGGGCCTCCAGACCCACCAGCAAGCGGGCGGGAGCAGGGTCCTCGGCGGTCAGCAGCAGCACGGCGGGCGGGGCTCCGCTGCCCAGCAATTCTTCCAGTTCCTCAAGGGCGCTGCCCGCGGCGGTGAGGGCCGCGTCGACCAGCAGCAGCACGTCCAGCTCGTCCGGCAGCTCGCCCAGATCACCCAGCCAGGCAGATTCGCCGATCACCTCGACATCGCTTTCTTCACCCAGCAGCGCCCGCAGACCGGCACGCACTGCCAGGGCGGGAGCGACCACCAGCACCCGGATCACACCAGCACCCTGTCCCGGCTATCCACCATATCTTTAGATATAGCCTGTACTGCCTGTATGGTTCTCTCCATTGAGACTTTCGCTCACAAAGGCTTGCACCACATGACTGGGGATCGCCACGCCCTGGTCACCGCCGACGATCATGGTGTTGATGCCCAGCACACCCCCGGCAGCGTTCACCAGCGGGCCGCCGGAATTGCCCGGGGCGAGCAGCACGTCGGAGCGGATGATTGGCACCTCACGGTGCTTAACCTCACGGTGCTTAACCTCCCGGTACCTACCCGGACCGCGCCCGTTGTGTGTCTGGGCTGTGCCCAGGCTGCTGATCACACCGGCGGTGACAGAGCCGCGCTGACCCCAGGGATGCCCGACTGCGAAGACGATCTGCCCGACCTGCATGCCGCGCGAGTCGGCGATCAGCGCCGCAGGCACGTCACCGGCCTCGATCTGCAAGAGCGCCAGGTCGATCTCGGGCTTGCGGTGCACCAGGCGCGCCGGGTGCTCGCTTCCATCCGGCAGGGTCACCCGCACCTGGGGTCTGGCGAAAAGGCTGCGCCCCGCCACAACGTGGTAGTTGGTGACGATATAGCCGCCCATCCGCCAGATCACGCCCGCCCCGGCTCCGTGGCGCCCATTGTGTACCACCACCAGGCTGCGCTGCACGCGCTGGAGCACCTGCGCCATGGCATCGTCCAAGTCGGCCGGTAAGCTTAACCCTTTCATTATTTCCGTTCTCCAATTGTAACCGTAACCGTCGCCGGAACGCCGCCCCGCAGAACTTCGAGCGGTGTAGGTGCCCCGACCACCGATCCGCTCAGGCTGGCGACCAGCTCATCCGGGTCTGCCACCACCTGCCCGGCGATAGCGACGATGATATCGCCGACCATCAGACCACCCATATCAGCCGGGCTGCCCGATTCGACGCCCACCAGCAGCAAGCCGGAGGCCTGCTCACGGCCGAGTGCGCTCTGCTGTGCGGCCGGGATGACCACCGGCTGGCTGCGCACGCCCAGGAAGCCGCGCCGCACATGCCCGTGCTCCGTCAGGGTCTGCGCCAGGCTCCAGGCCAACGAGGCCGGGATGGACAGGGACGCACCATGCCCCAGCCCGGAAGTGTTGATGCCGACCACCTGCCCGGCGGTATCCACCAGCGGTCCGCCGGAGAAGCCCGGGTAGGGGATGGCGTCGGTGCGTATGTACTGCTCCAGCAGACCGCCGCGCCCGGAGCGCAGCGGGCCGCCGATGGCGCTGACGACGCCCAGGCTGGCCTGGATGCCGCCTGTGGATGGACGCCCCAACGCCAGCACGAGCTGGCCGACCTGTGCCGGCCGGGAGGCGGCCTCAGCCGGAGCTGCAGCGGCACTGTTCAGGCGCAGCAGGGCCAGGTCGCTGCCCGGATCGCGCCCGGCGACCGATGCGGCCAGCTGGCTACCATCCGGCAGGACGACCTGGATATCTTCATCCCGCTCGACGACGTGGTCGGCGGTAAGGATCTGGTCGGCGGCGAAAGCGATGCCGCTGGCAGGCAGGCGCCGCCGCGCGTTGACCATCACGGTGGCCGCGCCGGCTGCCTCCACGGCTGCCACCATGGCGTCGGATAATGTGGTCAGGGGGTTGTTTTCATTGGACATGGGATATACCTCCAGTAAGAATAGTGCGAGATGTCATCAATACCTTGTTAACTCCAGTATAGACAATTATCAGCCGCGGCGCATCACCCGAAGGGATGGGTGGAGACCCGGAAATTTGGGCAGGGAGAGGAGTGCGGGGTGCGAAGATAGAAAGGGTGCATGAGCACGGGTTGATTGTGCACCGTCCTTGCGAGCGATCTTTGCGAAGTATGCTTCGCGAAGCAATCTCACCCCAGATCAGGAAGATGTGACCATATAAGCTGGCCGGCTGCTTGCAATTATGAAATTATGGTTTCCCGTAACCCAAAGACCATTATAGGGTTGATATGTCTATAAGCAGAACATATTTCTACATAAGGAGAATGCCATGTTCAACCGTATCCTGGGCGTATTAAAGCTGGACTCCAACACATTCGAAGAGATCGAGCACGACGAGAACGCCACCACCCAGGCATTGATCATCGTTGCCATTGTTGCTTTGATCTCCGCACTGGGCAGCGGAATCGGCTCCAGCATCGGCGGAGGCGGCTTTATCGGCAACTTTATCTCAACCCTGATCTGGGGATTTGTCGGCTGGCTACTGTGGTCGGTGGTGACTTACTTCGTCGGGACGGCCCTGTTCAAAGGGCAGGCAACCGTTGGCGAGATGCTGCGCGTGATCGGTTTCGCCTATGCCCCACAATTCATCAGCATTATCCCCTGCATCGGCTGGATCGTCGGGCTAATCTGGACGTTGGCGGCCGGGTTCGTGGCAGTACGCCAGGGCCTGGACCTGGATAATATGAAAGCCTTCTTCACCATCGTGATCGGCTTTATCGTGGTGGCGATCGGCTACGCTTTGATCGGCATAGTGCTCGGAGGCATCGGCTCCCTGTTTGGATAGGACGGGCAGATACGACTTTCTGGTCCAGATTGGGGACGCAACTTCGTCCGCGCTAGGCACCAGCACAGCTCGGTGGCGCGTTCACTCGGCGAAAAGGACGTCGACGCTGATATAGCGGTGTGGGCGGTTGATGGATAGATCAGACCCTTAAGGTCCCGGAGACCTTTAGGGTCTGATTTTTACCCTGCCACCACCTGAGCACGCGCAGGGCGCGCAGGGTGTTCCCGCGTCCCGGTTTTCCAGCTTTTTCCATCTCGAAGAAGACCCGTCCGCTGGGGCCGCGGTATGCCTGCCAGCGACCATCCGCCTTGCGCTTGCCCAGCAGCAGGGCGATCGAGTCCTCCAGGCGCTCGTCTCGCGGGGCGTTTACGCTCTGGAAGTAATCCAGGGCGCGCAGCACATCGTACTGCCAGCGCGGCGGGAAGGGGAAGCGGGTCATCGCCGGGCTGACCACTTCACCGCTGCGGTGTGAGCGGTACAGCTTATGCCGCAGCAGGAACTCGCGCCCGCGGGATTGGGCCTCTCTCACAGCGGCTGCGTCCTGATGGGAGGTTTGCTGGTAGACAAATAGCCCTTCCAGGACGGAGAGCGTGGTGTGGAAGGAGCTGTGCGTGTCTCCCCGGTAGGAGCGGCAGTTCCAGCCGCCGTCGACCATCTGCTGGCGCAGCAGGTGCTCTACCAAATCATTCACCCGCGGATCGGGGTAGCGGAAGTGGGTCAGGATGGAAAGCACCATGCCGGTGATGCAGGTCTCGCTATGTTTGGCATGTGAGGAGTAGTTGATCCCGCCGTCGGGGAACAGGCCGCGCTCCAGCAATAGCTTGCAGCCTGCACGAGCCTGGGGGTTATCGGCGGGCAGGCCGAGCATGCGCAGCGCCAGCATGGTGTAGGTGGTGGAGATCCACTTGGGGGAATACAACCCGCCGCCCCACCTGCCATCCGGCTCCTGCAGAGCAAGGAGCTGCGCTCCCCAGCCAGTCTCAGCCACCCGCTCCCGCTCGGCTCCGTAGACCTGCGGCGGTTCGTCCAGCAGGTCGCGCTGCACCTGCCAGCGGATGGAGGGGTCGCCGTCGAGCAGCCAAGTGAGGATTTCATTATCGATGTGCATGATATATCTTATTACTCACCGCAGAGGACGCAGGGAGCGCGGAGAGAGCGTGTATATACCTCTCAATCCAGGTTCTCGATGCGCACTGGCTCGACCGGCTCTGCCAGCTCGAAGCCGAAGATACGCGAGTAGAAATACAGCTCGGCATCCAGCGAGCGCTTGATATTCTCGGCCTGACGGAAGCCGTGCTGCTCGCCCTCGAAGGGCAGGTAGGCAGTCGGGATGCCTTTAGCACGCACCGCTTCGTACATCTTCTCCGACTGGCTGGGGGGAACGACCTTATCCTCCAGCCCCTGGAACAGGATGATCGGGCAGGAGATGCGCTCGGTGAAGTTGATCGCGGAGCGCTGATAGTACAGGTCCTTCTTCTCCGGGTAGGGACCGACCAGGCTGTCCAGATAACGCGATTCAAACTTATGCGTGTCGTGGACGAAGGGCTCCAGATCACCGATGCCAAAATGGCTGGCGCCGGCCTTGAATGTATCCCGGAAGGTCAGGGCGCATAGGGTAGTATAGCCGCCGGCGCTTCCGCCGCGGATCGCCAGGCGCTCAGCGTCGACCAGCCCCTGCCCCGCCAGATAGCGGGCCGCGTTGGCACAATCATCCATGTCCACCACGCCCCAATTGCCGTTCAGGCGCTGGCGGTAGGCTCGCCCGTAGCCGGTGCTGCCGCCGTAGTTGACATCCACCACGGCGAAGCCGCGGCTGGTCCAATACTGAGTCTTGAGGGATAACCTGGTGGATGCAGCAGAGGTCGGTCCACCGTGGCTCAGCACAAGCAGCGGGGGCAGCTCGCCTTGCGGAGCCTGGTAATCCCGGTTGGCGGGTGGGTAGTAGTTGGCGTAGGCGGAAAGCCCATTCTCGGTGGGGAACTCGATCACTTGCGGTATGGAATAGTAGCCTGGATCAAGTTCTACCTCACTCGAGCGGCGCAGCACCTGTGTCTCGCCGCGCTGCAGGTCGAGCAGGATCACGCTGGATGGCTCAGTCGGCGACCCGCCCACGAACAGCGCCTTCCCCGGGCTGACATCCAGGAAAGCACGCGTGTCGTGATAGGGCAGATCCAGCCTGGTCATCTCCCCGGTGGTCAGATCCAGCCGGCCCAGATACCAGCGCGACTGGTGGGTATAGGTGCACACCAGCCGCTGGGCAGAATCGAAGCCGTAAGTCTGCATGCCAAATATCCACTGTGGAAGCCCAAACTCGGCCTCCATCGGCTGTACCGCCTGCACCTGCCCGTCCACCTGGCGGTACAGGTTCCACCAGCCGCTGCGATCGGAGACGAAATACAGGCTGCCATCCGGCGACCATTCCGGCTGGAAGACCGACTCCTGGAGCCCTCCGGCAACCAGCTCGGCCGCGCCAAGAGTGCCGTCCGCGTTCAGCCGGGCAATCCACAGCTCGGTGCCATCCCAGGGCATATTCGGGTGGTTCCAGCTCAGCCAGCACAGGCGGCTCCCATCCGGGCTGAGGCGCGGGTTGGAATAGAAATCGCGGCCCTCGACCAGCACGGTTTGCTGGCTGCCGTCACCCAGGTCGATGGCGACCAGGGTGTTGGTGGCTTCCACGCCCTCTCGGGTGTGGTCTTCTCGCACGCAGATGAGGCGGTTGCGTACGCGGTCCAGCACCGGATCTGCATAACGCCAGGCTGCTTCCGGTGTTAGCGGCAGAGGTTCACCCCCGATGACCTGCCGGTAGATGCGCTGGTCGGCGTAGTTGGAGAAATAGACCGTGCGATGTTTTACATCGCCGCCGTCAATGGCAAAACAACGCCCACCATATTCGTGCACCGTGGTGCGCACGTTGAACGGGGGTGGGGTCACGTCGGTTATGGACCCATCCGGCGTGCGGTGCACGATGACCTCGCGCCCTCCCTCGGCAGGGCGACCCTCGATCCAGAAGATATCTTCCCCCACCTGGGTGGGGTGCTCCAGGCTGATATCGCTGGAAACGATCAAGTCCGAGCTGATCGGCGATTTCCAAGAGCCGTAAGGGGCGGTGATGGGCATGGTTTTTTCTCCTCTAAATCTGTGTTTAATCGGTGTCACGTGTTACGGTGTCAGGTGTTCCAGTACCATGCGAGAGCATGGTTACGGGTAGCATAGCACTTGGCAGAGTAAGATTCTACCCGATTAAAAGAAAACCTCCCACAGGTACGAACCTACGGGAGGTTTGGGAGATTTTGTAATAAGACTTATTCTTCTATCACTTCCGCCTGCACAACCGGGGTGAAGGTCAGCCCATCCGGGCCGCGATCGACGCGGATCAGGTTGCCTTCGTGGAACTCGCCGGAGAGCAACTGCAGCGCCAGCGGGTCCTGCAGCTCCCTCTGGATGGCGCGCTTGAGCGGTCGAGCGCCGAAGTCCGGGTCGTAGCCTACATCTGCTAGATATTCACGCGCCGCCTCGCTGACCTCCAGGGCATAGCCGCGCTCTGCCAACCGGTCGACCACGTGACGCAGCTGGATATCGACGATCTCCGCCAGGTGCTCGCGGCTGAGCTGGTGGAAGACCACGATCTCATCGATGCGGTTGAGGAACTCAGGGCGGAAATGGGCCTGCAGCACGCGGGTGATCTCGTCGCGCGACACCTGGCGACCGCCTTCCCAAAGGGTGTTGCCCAGGTTGGAGGTCATGATCACCACCGTGTTGCGGAAGTCTACCGTGCGCCCTTGACCATCGGTCAGGCGACCGTCATCCAGCAGCTGCAGCAGGACGTTGAAGACCTCCGGATGGGCTTTCTCGATCTCATCGAACAGCACCACGCTGTACGGGCGGCGGCGGACCGATTCGGTCAGCTGCCCGCCCTCATCGTAGCCAATATAGCCGGGAGGGGCACCCAGCAGCCGTGATACTGTATGCTTCTCCTGGTACTCGCTCATATCGATGCGCACCATGGAGCGCTCGTCATCGAACAGGAACTCTGCCAGGGCGCGTGCCAGCTCGGTCTTGCCGACCCCGGTTGGACCCAGGAAGATGAACGAGCCGATCGGGCGGTTGGGGTCCTGAAGCCCGGCGCGAGAGCGGCGCACAGCGTTGGCAACCGCGCGCAGGGCATCTTCCTGCCCCACCACCCGTTGGTGCAGGCGCAACTCCATCTGGACCAGCTTCTCCATCTCGCCCTCCAACAGGCGTGAAACCGGGATGCCCGTCCAGAGCGAGACCACCAGCCCGATCTCTTCGGGATCCACCTCTTCTTTGAGCAGCGCACCCTGCACCTGGAGCGCTTTCAGGCGCGCCTCTCCCTCTACTAGGCGTTCTTCCAGCTCTCGCAGTGTGCCGTAGCGCAGGCGAGCTACTTTTTCCAGTTCGGCACGGCGTTCGGCCTGCTCGATCTCCAGCCGGGTCTGTTCGATCTGCTCTTTAACGTTCCGCAGCTCGGCAATGGCAGTTACCTCGGTCTGCCAGCGGGCGTGCAGTTGGCTGGAATTTTCACGGATATCTGCCAGCTCGCGCTCCAGCCTTTCCAGCCGCTCCTTGGAGGCTTTGTCTTTCTCTTTCTTCAGCGCCTCGCGCTCTATCTCCAGCTGCATGATCTGGCGGTCGACCTCGTCCAGCGCCTGCGGCTTGGAGTCGATCTCTGTGCGTAGGCGGGCTGCGGCTTCATCGATCAGGTCGATGGCTTTGTCCGGCAGGTGGCGGTCGGCGATATAGCGGTTGGATAATGTCGCCGCGGCGATCACTGCCGGGTCGGTGATGCGCACGCCGTGATGCACTTCGTAGCGCTCTTTCAAGCCGCGCAGGATGCTGATCGTCTCCTCCACACTGGGCTCATCGACATAGACCGGCTGAAAGCGGCGCTCCAGGGCAGGGTCTTTCTCCACATGCTTGCGGTATTCGTCTACAGTTGTGGCACCGATCATGTGCAGCTCGCCGCGCGCCAGCATGGGCTTGAGCATGTTGCCGGCATCCATCGCACCTTCGGCTGCCCCTGCACCGACTACGGTGTGCATCTCATCCAGAAACAGAATAATCTCGCCGGCTGCCTCAGTGATCTCCTGCAGCACAGCCTTGAGGCGCTCCTCGAACTCGCCACGGTATTTTGCTCCTGCGACCAGAGCACCCATATCAAGCTGCACCAGACGTTTGTGCTTAAGCCCTTCCGGCACATCCCCGTTGACCATGCGCTGCGCCAGACCTTCGACAATTGCCGTCTTGCCCACGCCGGGGTCACCGATCAGGGCCGGGTTGTTCTTGGTACGTCGCGAGAGGATTTGCACCACGCGGCGGATCTCCTCATCACGACCGATCACCGGGTCCATCTTCCCCTGGCGCGCCAGGGCGGTCAGATCGCGACCGTATTTCTCCAGTGCCTGGTAGGTGCTCTCCGGGCTCTGGGTGGTCACCCGCTGCGCCCCACGCACCGCACGAAGCGCTTTCAGGATGGCGTCCTTGTCCAACCCGAACTGCGACAAGCGTTTGCCTTCTGGGCTGTCCGTCAGTCCCAGCAGGATATGCTCTGTGGAGACATATTCGTCCTGCATGCCTTTGGCGTAGCGCTCAGCCGCAGCCAGTGCATCGGCAGTCGAACGTGCCAGACCGACCTCACTGCTCCCTCCGTATACTTTTGGTCGCTTATCCAGCTCCTGGGTCAGCTCCTCGCGCAGCGCGGTCACGCTGCCGGCCACCTGGGTGACGACCGCCGGCACAACGCCATCCTCCTGGCGCAGCAGCGCCAGCAGCAGGTGGGCGGGCTCGATCGTCTGGTGGTTAATCTCCTCTGTCAGGCGTTGGGCGCTCAGGATCGCCTCCTGAGATTTTTGTGTGTATTTATTCAGATCCATAGTTCTCCATCCTGCTCAACGAATAGCACAATTTGGGCTGTCAATTGCCCACACTGAACATTATAGAATGTGTGTGTTGGAATCATATTAGCAGGATATATGAGGAGTGTAGAACAGGAGTTCGGCTCATGCAAGGTTGAGATAAAACATCTAGCCCGATTATGGACGAAACCCACCTTGACGAACTATTAACGGGATGATAAACTCCAGCCCAATATGCACGCCATCTCGTTCAATGTCCTGATCCGCGCCCGTCGTCCCCGTAACTCCCGCTCCGGGAAGTTCGGGCTTCGGCGTCTATCCAGATAGTCAGTTAGCATTTATCCTGCCGGACAAGCCTCCCTTCCCAGGGAGGTTTTTTTGCAGTTACGCAGATTCAGCATATCCATCAACTGCGTAAAACCAAGGTCTTCATTCTGTGAAGGAGGTAACTATGATCGAAACAAGCGTCAAGAAAGTCGTTCTGGCCTATTCCGGAGGGCTGGATACATCTGTGATCGTCCCCTGGCTGCGCGAGAACTATGGCTGCGAAGTGGTGTGCTTCACTGCCAATATCGGCCAGGGAGAGGAGCTGGACGGACTGGAGGAGAAAGCGATCGCCAGCGGTGCAAGCCAGTTCATCATCCATGATATGCAGGAGGAGTTTGCGGAGGAATATATCTTCCCGGTGCTGTCTGCTGGGGCGGTCTACGAGCGCATGTACCTGCTGGGGACGTCGATGGCGCGCCCGCTGATCGCCAAACACCAGGTGGAGGTGGCGCACCAGGTCGGTGCCGACGCGGTGGCACACGGGGCGACCGGCAAGGGCAACGACCAGGTGCGCTTCGAGCTGACGTATACCGCACTGGACCCGCGCTTGAAGGTGATCGCTCCCTGGCGTGAGTGGGATATCCGCTCGAGGGAGGATGCCATCGCATACGCCCGCACCCACAATATCCTGGTGACCGCCAGCGAGAAGTCGATCTACAGCCGCGATCGCAACCTTTGGCACCTGTCCCACGAAGGAGGACCGCTGGAAGACCCCTGGAATGCGCCTGACGAGAGCATGTACCAGCTCAGCGTCTCGCCGGAGGTTGCTCCAGATCAGGCGGAGATCGTAGAGATCGAGTTCGAGAGCGGCGTACCGGTCTCCGTGAACGGCGAGCGGCTGTCGCCTGCCGCACTGGTCACAAAACTGAATTGCCTGGGGGGCAAGCACGGCATCGGCCGCGCCGATATGGTCGAGAGCCGGCTGGTGGGCATGAAGTCGCACGGGGTGTACGAGACCCCGGGCGGAACCATCCTGATGGCTGCCCATCGAGAGATCGAATCACTGGTGCTGGATAAGGATACCATCCAGTTCAAAGATCTGGTGGCTTTGAAATACGCTGAGCTGGTGTACAACGGGATGTGGTTCTCGCCGCTGCGCGAATCGCTGGCAGCCTTCGTGGATAACACCCAGGGACCGGTGACCGGTAGTGTGCGCTTGAAGCTCTATAAGGGCAATGTCCTGCCGGCAGGGCGCAAGAGCGCCTTCAGCCTGTACCGCGAGGATTTTGCCACTTTCGGGCAGGAAGACGTGTACGACCAGCTGGACGCCCAGGGGTTCATCCGCCTGTACGGCCTGCCGCTGAAAGTGCGCGCTTTGAACGGTCTGCCGACCTCCGGACTGGCAATGCCTAAACCGGATTACTCGCGCTTCAAGCGCGATTAGGAGCAGGTAAAATTATCTGTGCTTAAGTGACTTCTCCGGCGGGTGTGAGACTTGCCATCCATATAACCAAGGAGGGATTCGAATGAAACTATGGGGCGGTCGTTTCTCAGATAGGCTCGATGCTGCGGCCTGGAAGCTGAACGCGTCGATCGAATTCGACCGGCGGCTGGCGATCCAGGATGTGCGCGGCAGCCTGGCATGGGCTGCGGCGCTGGAGAGTGCAGGCATCCTTTCCGGCGAGGAAAGCGCACAAATCCGTGCCGGTCTGGGTGTGATCGAGGCTGAGTTCCAGAACGAGACATTCCCCTTCCAGGAGCAGGACGAAGATATCCATACGGCTGTCGAGCGGCGGCTTGGGGAGCTGATCGGGGCGTTGGCAGGGAAACTGCACAGCGGGCGGAGCCGCAACGACCAGGTCGCGACCGACCTGCGCCTATGGCTGCTGGACCACCTGCCGGCTTTGGATGAGGAGCTGCGCGGGCTGCAAGGCGCCTTGCTGGATCGCGCCCGTGTGGATATGGGCACGCTCATGCCCGGCTACACTCATCTGCAGCCCGCCCAGCCGGTCCTGCTCAGCCACTGGTGGTTATCCCACTTCTGGCCGCTGGAGCGTGACAGGGGGCGGCTGAGAGGGCTGAGGGAGCGCACAGCAGTGCTGCCGCTCGGCTCGGGTGCGCTGGCGGGGACGCCCTTCCCCATCGACCGGGAGGCTATCGCGGCCGAGCTGGGCTTCGCCGCCGTATCCGAGAACAGCATCGATGCCGTCTCCGACCGGGATTTCGCCGCCGAGTTCCTGTTCTGTGCCGCGCTGGTTGGGATCCATTTGAGCAGGCTTGCGGAAGCCGTGATCCTGTTCTCCAGTGCCGAATTTGGCTACTTCACCCTGCCAGACGCCTACACGACCGGCTCCAGCCTGATGCCGCAGAAGAGAAATCCGGACGTGTTTGAGCTGGCGCGCGGCAAAAGCGGGGCTTTGTTGGGCTACCTGGTGGGGCTGATGACCACATTGAAAGGCCTGCCCTCAGCCTATGATAAGGACCTGCAGGAGGATAAAGTGCCGGTCTTCAACGCCTGGGATACCCTGAGCGTCCTGCTACCGGTGCTGGCGAACGCTGTCAAAGGTCTGTCGATCCAGGGCGAACGAATGCATTCCGGGTTGGGAGCAGATCTGATGGCTACCGACCTGGCGGATTACCTGGTCGAAAAAGGCATCCCGTTCCGGCAAGCGCACACCCTGGTGGGGAAGGTAGTCAAACTGTCCGGGCGGCTGGGCAAAACCCTGGATGAAATGGACATGGATGAATACTGGTCGATCAGCCCGCAGTTCGACTCCGATGTGGTGCAGGTGTTCAGCGCGAGTAGAAGCGTAAACCGCCGCCGTGCCTACGGCGGTACCGCCCCGTCCGCAGTGGAAGTGCAAATCCTGTCTGCCCAGGCTGCGCTCGACCGGGAACTTTAAGGAAGGCCTAGGCCTTCCCCTTGCTCATTCTTCCGGGCTGATTTATACTCACCCCCGTGATAGAAAGCACTTGTGTGGTACATCGCCTAGGGGTGATCGAATACGAAGCTGCCTGGCGCCTCCAGAATGAGCTGGCTGCAGAGATCGCATCCGGGGAGCGCCCGCCGACCTTGCTGCTGCTGGAACACCCACATACCTATACCTTTGGACGGCGCGGCCATATCGAAAACCTGCTGTGGGACGAAGCCGAGCTGGCCCAGCGCGGCATCGCGGTGCACTGGGTAGACCGCGGCGGGGACGTCACCTATCACGGCCCCGGACAGCTGGTAGGCTACCCGCTGCTGCCCCTGGCTCCCGGCGGGCTGCGCGCCGACCCGGCAAGCGGCTCGCCGCGCATGCCGCAGGCAGACTATGTCGGCTATGTACGCCGCCTGGAACAGACACTGATCATGGCCCTGGCCCGGCTGGGTGCTGCCGCTTTCCAGGTGCAGGGGATGACCGGGGTATGGGTGGCGCGGGGAGAGGCGAGTGATGAATTAGGGATTAGGAGGGGCGAGATAGGAGTGGTGAGCGCCAGCCCTGGATCAGATGCAGGTGATACGGCGGCCAAGATCGCGGCCATCGGTGTCAAGGTGGATGCCAGAGGAGTCTCCCGGCACGGGTTTGCGCTGAATGTGAACCCGGATATGAGCTATTGGGGTGGGATTGTCGGCTGCGGGCTGGTCGGCTACCCGGTCGCCAGCCTGGCAGAGATATTGCACCCACCGCCGACAGTGGATGAGGTGGCTGAGGTGGTAGCTAGAGCATTCGCCAGGACTTATAAGTACAATATCATCGTAGAGGAGCTGCAAACTTGACCCATTCTCCAGGCGGGGTAATTCTGCGCCTGCTGCTGGCATTGACCACCATCCTGGTCCTGACATCCACCCCAGCCCAGGGGGCTGTACCCAACCAGGCACTGCTGCGCATCGACCTGCACAACCCCCGCCAGTTGGAAAACTTCGCCGGTGTCCCGGTGTACGCCCAGCTGTTTAGCCAATCCGGGCCCGGTGAAACCGGGCATGGTGAAACCAGGGTGGAATACCTGCTGCTGCCGGGCGGCCCCGCCCAGAGGCAGGCGATTTCCGATCTGGGCTTGCAGGTCAGAGTCCTGGACAGCGAGGTGCAGGCAGGCGGCTACTACCTGCTGCATGCGCGCAGCGCGGCCGACCTGGAGCAAGCCGGGAAGAACAGCCGCGTCCTGGAGCGAGAGGGGCGAACGGCGCTGGTAAAAGCCACCCAGGCACAGGTCGAGTCTCTTGCTGCCCCGGGTATCGAGGTCGTGCGCCTGTTGCTCCACCCGCTGGTGCTCCCCGGACAGCGTCTGGGTGCCTGGCCCGAAGCTGTCACCCATGATCCCGCAATCCAGGCTATGATCGACCAGGTGTCCACCTCTACCGTCAATAGCTACGATGCCGGGTTGAGCGGCGAGTTCCCGGTTACGATAGGAAGCCAGCCATATACCATCCTGACCCGCAATTCCCACACCGTTGAGCCGATGCAGAAGGCAACCCAGTATGTATACGAACACTTCGCCAGCCTTGGATTGCCGACCGAATATTTTACTTACACGCTGACGGGCAGCGACTTACGGCGCAATGTGGTGGCCGAGCAAAGCGGTCTGTCCCAGCCGGGGCGCATCTTCCTGATCACCGCCCACCTGGACAGCACCTCTCAGACCCCCTCCACCTATGCCCCGGGCGCGGACGACAATGCCAGTGGTTCGACCGGCGTGCTGGTCGTGGCCGATATCCTCAGCCAGTACGAGTTCGACTGCACCCTGCGCTATGCCTTGTTCACCGGCGAGGAGCAAGGGCTAATTGGGAGCGAGGCTTACGCCCAGCAGGCCTACAACAACGGCGAAAACATCGAGGCGGTGCTCAACCTGGATATGATCGGCTACAACTCCGACCAAAACCCTAATATCGAGCTTCACACCCGACCGAGCAACCCGGACGACCTGGCGATCGCAAACCTGTTCGCCGATGTAGTGGACACCTATAACATCAACCTAACCCCACAGTTCGTCCCAGACGGCATCTCCGCCAGCGACCACTACTCCTTCTGGAGTTTTGGCTATCCGGCGATCCTGGGTATCGAAGACGATGACGACTTCACACCCTACTACCACACCACGAACGACCAGGTTGAAACCCTGAATATAACCTATTTCACCGACTTCATCAAAGCCGCGCTGGGCACGATGGCGCATATGGGCTGCCTGAACAAGGGCTACCTGAACGGCGAGATCAGTACCGCGGGTATCGGTACGCATGTATCAGGAGCCAGTATCAGCGTTAACCGCTCTTCTGGGGAACAGCTAACTACCATCAGCGGCACCGCTGGCAGCTACGGGCTGCAATTGGCAACCGGGGCGTACACGGTCACCGCCCAGGCGGACGGTTACCTGCCTTACACAGCCGGCGGGATCGGCATCAGCACAGGCATGACCACCACCCTGGACATCCAGCTCGAACCTTGCTACATCCAGGGAGCAGATTTCAGCTACGCCCCAGCCGAACCGCTGAGCGGCATGCCGGTGGTCTTCACCGGCACGGCCGGCATCACCAGCACCCTGCCCATCAGCTACAGCTGGGATTTCGGCGACGGGCATTCAGCCAGCGGCAAGGTCGTTTCACACACCTACACGGTCAGCGATACCTACACGGTCAGTATGAGCGTGGAGAACTGCACCGCCACAAGCCATCCGGTTACGGTCACTGGCCCGCCGGTCATCCATTACACCGCTTACCTGCCGGTGCTGCTCGCCGTTTCGCCCTGAGAGGGGACTCCCAGTCCGGCAGGGTAAAGAATAGGTTTGACATGCTTCGAAAAACTCAGTACACTTAACGCAGGAGAAAGAGCAATGGCTTCGTTAAAGTTTCATCTGATCATGCGCTCAGGATCGGCACCGGGTAAGGCATACGAACTGACCAAAAGCGAGATCTATATCGGGCGGGATATCCACAACGATGTGGTGATCAACGACGCTGAGGTCTCCCGCAAACACGCGCGTATGGAGATACAGGCCGGTGGGTACGTGCTGGAAGACCTGGGGTCGACCAACGGTACGTTCGTCAACGGCCAGCGGCTGATGGGTCCGCACGTCCTGCGACCGAATGAGCTGATCATGTTGGGCGAAAATGTGAGTCTGGTATTCGAGACCAGCTACGAGGCCGGTGAGACGGTGGTGGCTGCCGCCAGCCAGCCGGCCAGCTTTATCCCCCCACCGGCGACTTCTCAGCCTCCCCCTGGGCCAACTGCCCGCACCGGGGAAGTCTCACACCCGTCTGCAGCGCAGTCGACCTACGAGAGCCAGATGCTCCCAGGCCCCGCAGAGCCTTATTATGAACCCCTGCCAGAGGAAAAAAGAAGCAACCGCACACTGCTGCTGGCGGGCTGCGGCTGTCTGGTGGTGATCCTGTGCGTGATCGCTGCCGGCGGCATCGCCTTCGACCAGCTCAACCTATACTGTGTCACGCCGTTCGATTCGGCGACCAACCTGCTCACCAACCTGCTGCTCGGGTATCCTGCCTGTCAGTAAGAGCGCTGTTCCACAACTGACCAGCCTTCCCCCGGATGGCTGCGAACCAGATCGAATAAGACCAGCTCCTGCCCGGCTGTGACAGCGGTGATATCCGTGCCCCACACCCGGGCTTTGTGCTCCTCGATCTGCAAACGCTGTACCTGATAGCCCCGCTCCAGCAGCAGCCTCACCAACGCCAGACTGTCCGCCGCCAGCGGGTTGAGCAGGCTGGCATCTCCCAGCTCGACCGACAGCGCCTGCTCCACAGCGAGCAGATGCACTTCAGTCCGGGTGTAATCCCCCTCCTTCAGGTAGCTATCTGCAGCTACAAGCAGCGCTTCCAGGGCAATATTACCTGCTTCATCCGGGTGCCGCAGGTAATCCGCGGTGATGCCGCGCTCGCGCATCTGCGCTCCATCCGGCAGCCAGGCGGTCATAAAATGGGCTGAAGGGTCGAACGCCTGCTGGTAGAGGCGCACCAGGTCGTAGAGCCTGACGCTCAGACGCACGTCCTGGCGGTGCGCCACGGTGACCGGCTCTCGGCGCAGCGCCTCCAGGAAATCCTGTTCCAGCTCCGCAAAACCGATCGCGAAATGCTCATGCAGCGCGGCATCGATTGCCTGCGACTGACGGCTACCAGGTGGCACGCCGTCAGTCGCAGGAGTAATTTTGCGGTAGAAATCTGAGAAAGCCTCCCAACCCCAGGTATCAACCATGTATGCCACCAGCGCGCCGGCCTGCAGGTAGCCGGTCTCGTGCTGGGCAGGATAGAAATCATCCGCCAGCTCCTGCAGCGGGATGTACCAGCCCATCTCCAGCAGGGCTGCGGCGCGCGGCAGCAGCGGCTCGGGCTTGAAATGCCCGCCGCTCAGGTATACCGCCAGTCCCTCCAGCAGCAGGGACGGCCGCAGCTCGCCACCCAGGCGGCTGTCCAGCGCGTGCACCAGCTCGTGGTGCAGGACGATCTGCGGGCTGCCCCCAGCATAGTTGCGGTCCAGGTATGAGACAGAGATCTCCTGGGCGGTGAAACCGCCGTGCCCCATGACGCGCGGCAGCAGCACGACCTCCACCTGCTCATCGAACTCCGCCTCCAGCAGGCGGCTTACAGACGCGGCCTGCTCGTCAACCAGCGCCGCCAGTTCCGCCAGGTCGCGCTCGGCTGCCGTCCCGGTGAGGTAATGGATGAGGCAGCATTCGCTGTCGGTCGTCGCCCATTGGGCACCCGCTTCTGCGGCTGGCAGCAGGTCTGTGGGAAGCAGACTGACGGTCTCGGTGAAGGCCAGCCCTGCTGGCTGGATCGAATAGGTCAGGGTATAGGTTCCGGGTGCGAGCCCGGCGGTATCCCAAGCCCAGTACAGGGTGGCCTGCCTTCTGGCGGCGATCCCATAACCGACAAAGTCCGCCGGTCCGAGCTGAGATGAGCCAGGAGCAGACAATTTTATGCTTGCCTTAAGCCCCTCCGTATCTGTGCCCATAGGGGCGATCACTTCGAAGCTGAGCGTGTCACCCACGTACAGAGCGCCATCCGGGTGGAAGATCAGGGAGTAATCGAGACGGTCCTGGTTGGGATGACCCTCAGGCTGATCATCAGACGCAGGTGAGGGGGAGGGGGATGGGAGAGGGGTAAAGGGGGTGCGGGGGGCTGCCGGCAGGGATGTAGGTGCTGGCAGGGTTGGTAGAGAGGGGTGGGGGGTGGGGGGAGGGGGTGA
>JAQBDA010000094.1:0-8695 GCA_032124675.1 Chloroflexota bacterium | reverse complement strand
GAGGCAACTGTGGATTGGCGATTCCGCTGCCCGGATGCTCGCATCAAGTTGAAGAGGCTGTATCCATCCATTTCAGCGTGACTGACTACTTAGTTGATTCGGCAATACCATTCGTTCGATATTTTCGAAACCGGCTTCAGCCAACCAAGTGCGATGCTCCATTTCGGTAAAGGCCTGTCCACCATCGTAGACATTGATAAAAAACAGGTTTATAGTCGCCATCTCCGCAGGCGTCAGGCGTGAGTCATCCAGGACTGTTCCAATGATGAAAATCATGCCCCCTGGATTCAATGCCTGACCGATATTCTTCAGGACGATCCGGCATTCTTCGGCTGAAAGAGTTTGAAGCACTTTACTGAGAACTGCACTGTCGTAGAGTCCGGGTAATGGTGTTTGCACAGCATCAAGAGGCGTCACCTGGATGCGGTCTGTCATGCCTGCTTCCTCAACAAACAGTCCAGTGACCGGCGCAACGTTTGGCAATTCCATAACCGTGGCGCTGAGGTGCGGGATCGCTTGCAGCAGAGCGATCACCAATCCTCCCGAGCCGCCACCTACATCCACCACGGTATTGCAAGCTGAGAAATCGTAACGTTGGGCCAACATGCTCCCATCTGCCATGCTCGGACCATGAACACCGCGCAGTATCTTTTCCATGTCTTCAGAAGACTTGTTTGCGTAGTCGAATAAATGCCGGCTCTGCGCCACACCCGTGCGGATCGATTCGGCGGTTTTCATTGAAGCCTCCCAGATCATCGCCCAGACATCATACACAGTACCCATGAAGGATGGGCTGTCCTTTGCCAGGAAGGTGTTGGCCTCTTCGGTATTGGAAAAATGTTCCTGTTCAACTATCAGCAGTCCGGCGCTCACCAGAGCATAAAGAAGGGGACGGAGTCTATCAGTATTCACCTGGAGCGCCTGTGCAATTTGATCTGCAGTATGTGAACCATCTCTTAGTGCAGTGAATACACCCAATTGGCAGCCAGCCAGCATGGCAAACGAAGGATGTACGGCTCTGCTTAGAGACTGTATCGTACGCATATCGGGTTTCGCGGTGGATTTTTCCATTTTTTCACCTTGGTTTTTATTTCTGCCTGCACCTTTTCCAAGTAATGCCAGCAGGCCATCGGCCAGTGTGCCCCGCCAGATCACGGTGCTGTGCCCCCCGCTGAACTCCCGATAGAAGACCGGGTAGCCTTTCGCGCCCAGGATATCGCGCAGGTGCCTGTTGGAGGCAAGCAGGTTTATCGAGAATCCATCTACCATCATCAGGTCGGTCTCGAACAACCCGGCTTCCAGGAAAAAGCGCAGGGAGGCTTTAGGGTTGGCGGCGTACTGGCGCGCCAGCCATTCTTGTTCACGGTCTCCTTCAGGCTTCCAACCGAAAGACCCGGATTGGGATAAGACATTGCCAAACACGCCTGGCAGGCGCAGCCCAATATAAGCGGCCATCAACCCGCCGCGGCTGGCTCCGACGATAGCTGTCCGGCTCGGATCATCGGTCAGGTGGACTTTACGGCGCGCCCAGGGCAGAAGTTCATCTGTAAGAAAATCGATGTAAGGCGGATAGCAGCCATAATCCCGCTTGCGTACATCCCCGTAAGAAAGGCTGCCGACCATGATGGCTGCCAGTGGTGGCAGCTCACCTTCAGCCAGCAGATTGTCCAGGATGGTTGGCGCAGGTATTAGATTTACGTAGAACCAGCCATCCAGAACCAACAGGAAGCCGTATGGCTCACTCTCCGCTGAATAGCCGGGTGGGGTATAGATCCAAACCGGATACTGGTTGCCCAGGATCTCGCTGCGTAAGTAGTGCTTCTCAACCCTGCCTACCGGGATGCCTGGGCGGGGCGAGATCCAAGGCTGTGGCGGCGCGGAGGGCAGCTCGAACACGGACGACTCCCATCCACCCACACCGGTATCTTCATCCAGTGGGAATAATTGCTTGTATGGGTTGAGCGGGTCGGTGATATCCTGCTCGTCGATAGATAGTTGGTAGGTCTCACGGGTATCCAGGGGTACCTGGCGGGTTTTGAACCACAAATCCGTACCGGGTAATTGAGCCATCTTCTCATGTTCCCCCATCCTGCCGGTCAGGTTGCTCACCAATTCAACATTGCGGGTTTCCTCCCGAGACCGCCAGAGGAACGTGACCAGAGACTGATCGCTCTCTGGTATTGGCTCCACCAGGGGAGTGCCGCGGCTGGCGATCTCCTCCCAGAAAGCATCCAGAGCGGTGGGCGGACCATTAGCAATATCTATTTGCAATCTAGCAAGCCTGGGACTGACACCAGCAACCTCTGTATCCATTGCCTCTCCTTTATCAGTGCTTTTCGCACGGCAATACCACGGCGCCAATTGACTAGAAGCTATAAATATTCGAGCTATTCTTCTGCCATTGTTTCAATGAAGGAAACTAGGTTAGGGACGGAGATACCAGCCACTTTAAGTGGAATTAAATGTATTTTATCTAAAATAACCAATTTTACAAGAGGCAATGAGACTGATTTAAGAGTGATAAAAAACAAAAGCGTGACCACATCTCGGGTCACGCTGTCATCCGAAGTCTTCCACGCTTATTTGCGCGCGGCTAAATCCATTCCGAGCGATAATCCTCGATGTACTGCTCCAGCGTGATCGGCGCTCTGCCCAACAACCGCTGCACCTCACCCGTCACATGCGCCGACATGCCTTTGCGCGTCTGGTTGTACAGCCATGCCGTCACCAGGGTAAACGGCAGCGACCTGCCGCTGCGGAGCGAATGCCAAACGAAGCTCGGCAATGATGGGTTGCGGTAAATGATAGTTCGCCCCAGCACCTGGCTGAACAGTTCCGCCACTTCGTAGTAGTCCAGCGCCTGCGGTCCGGTCAGTTCATAGGCCTGGTTCGCGTGCCCCTCCCCGGTCAGCGCCAGGGCTGCCACGGCTCCGATATCGCGCACATCGATGTAGCTGGTCTTCCCGGACCCGACCGGCACGAAGATCTCATCCCGTTCTTTGATCTCCGCCCGGTGGGTGGTGTTCAGGTTCTGCATGAAGAAGCTGGAGCGCAGGAAGGTCCAGTCCATGCCGGAATCACGCAGATACAGCTCTACCTTATAATGCGGCACCCTGCGGTTGTTCTCGATCCCAATCAGCGACAGGAAGGTCACCCGTTCGACCCCAGCCTCCCGGGCAGCGTCGATCACCGGGAACATCAGCCGTTCGACATCCGTGATGTGCGGCGGTCGCATCAGGAACATGCCTCTCACACCTCGCACGGCAGGGACGAATGTATCCGGCACACCGAAATCGAAGCGCACCGCATCGATACCCTCCCCAAAGCGCTGGCGGATCTCCTGCGGATTCAAATCAGCCGCACGCACAGATACACCTTGCTCTTGCAAGGCGTTGACGACCTGCGTGCCGACGTTCCCCAGCGCCCCAATTACCAGGATGGATTGGCTCATAGATGATTCCTGAAGAGATTAATCCTTGCAGACAGACAGGATATTTGCATGCAATAATTGTACCGTTTGAGGTATTGCCGGTCGTTTATCTGCCAGTGGGGGAGTATATCATGGTTCTCCGGATGAGACCTTTGGAAGCTGGCTGGCATGCACTCATGGGGTGACAAGAATCCCCTTCACTCTCCTCATTCGCCACGATTCTTGTAAACCGTATATAATTGATGCAGATTGTATTATTAGTGGGAGCGAGGGACCGCACATATGCTAAATCAAGCCACACCCCAGAATTCAGTAGCTCTAGCCGATGATATCCGCCAGAACATCCTCTTCACCATTGGCGAGACCCCCCTGGTCAGGCTGCAGCGGGTAGCCCGCGGGCTGGAGCCCGCCGTCCTGGCCAAAGTGGAGTTCTTCAACCCCGGTGGCTCGGTGAAAGACCGCATTGGCCTGCCGATCGTCGAGGATGCCGAGCAGGCCGGGCATCTCAAGCCCGGCGGCACAATTGTCGAAGCTACCAGCGGCAACACCGGGGTGGGACTGGCGATTGCTGCGGCTGTCAAGGGCTACCGCTGCATCTTCGTGATGCCGGATAAGATGAGCGATGAGAAGATCCGCCTGCTGCGCGCTTACGGCGCTCAGGTGGTGATCACCCCCACCGCCGTCGAGCCGGACGACCCGCGCAGCTACTACTCGGTCGCCAGACGCCTGGTGGAAGAAACCCCCAACGCGGTCCTGGCCAACCAGTACCATAACCCCGCCAACCCGGCCGCCCATTACCGCATCACCGGCCCCGAGATCTGGCGCCAGACCGGCGGCAGGGTGGATGTCTTCGTGGCTGGCATGGGCACCGGCGGCACGATCACCGGCGTCGGGCGCTACCTCAAGGAACGCAAACCATCCGTCAAAGTCATCGGCGTCGACCCTGTGGGCTCGATCCTGCATGACCTGTTCCAGACCGGGGAGACGGTCCCCGCTCACACCTATAAAGTGGAAGGGATCGGGGAAGATTTCCTGCCCTCCACCCTCGATTTATCGGTTGTGGATGACACGGTCAGGGTCAGCGACAAGGAGTCCTTCCTGATGACCCGCCGGTTGGTGCGCGAAGAGGGCATCTTCTGCGGCGGCTCCTCAGGCACCGCAGTTGCCGGGACGCTGCGCTACATTCAAGATCAAGAGTTAGGACCCGAATACACTGTGGTGGTCATGCTGCCCGATTCGGGCGACCGCTACCTGAGCAAAGTGTTTAACGATGACTGGATGCGCGAGAACGGCTATATGTCCTCCGCCTGGGCGGAGCTGAAAGTCGCCGATGTGCTGCGTGCCAAAGCCATCCAGAGCCTATACACCGCCCGTTCTGGCGACCGCCAGACGGATGTGATCGCCATGATGAAGAAGTATGATATCTCGCAGGTGCCGGTGGTAGAAGATGGGCGTTTAACCGGCATCGTCACCGAGGTAGAGCTGCTCGATCACCTGCTGACTGCCAATCACCCTCACCAGCCGGACGAGACCATCGAAGCGCTGGTGCTGACACGAGTGGCGACCGTCACCACCGACACAGCTTTGGAAGCCCTGATGAGCATATTCACCACCCGCCGCGTGGCGGTGGTGGTTGAGGAGGAGCAGCCGGTCGGCATCCTCACCAAGATCGACCTGCTCGATTTCATGGCCGGAGCGGCGAAATAGCCTTATAGCTGGGCCAGTGCCCGCTCCAGATCGGCGAGCAGGTCATCGCCGTGCTCGATGCCCACGGATAGTCGGATCAAGCCTGCGTCCACTGCCAGCGCCGAACCCTCCACCGAGGCATGGGTCATGCTCGCCGGGTGCTCAATGAGCGACTCCACCCCGCCGAGCGATTCGGCCAGCGCGAACAGCCGTGTGCCCGTCACCACCCTGCGCGCCGCCGCCCCGCCTCCCCTGACCACAAAAGATACCATGCCGCCGTATCCGCGCATCTGGCGGGTGGCTGCCTCATAGCCCGGGTCATCGCTCAGACCGGGGTAGTGCACTTGCTTCACTGCCGGGTGGTCTGCCAGGTATTCTGCCACCTGCTGGGCGTTGGCGCAGTGGCGCTCCATGCGCAGCGCCAGCGTCTTCAGGCCGCGCAGCACCAGCCAGCAGTCCATCGGTCCCGGAACCGCCCCGATGGCGTTCTGCAGGAACTTTAGCTTCTCGTAGGCTTCAGGGTCGCTGGTCAGGATCGCCCCGCCGATCACGTCCGAGTGACCGCCCAGGTACTTGGTGGTGCTGTGCACGGCGTAATGGGCGCCCAGCGCAAGCGGCTGCTGCAAGAATGGGGTGGCGAAGGTGTTGTCCACCGCCACCTGCGCCCTCGGGTTCGAAATCCGTACCCGCTCGCAGATTGCGCCGATATCGGCGACTTTGAGCAGCGGGTTGGTGGGCGTCTCCAGCCACACCAGGCGCGTCTCAGGTCGTAAAGCCGCCGTCACAGCCTCCAGGTCAGACATGTCAACATAGCTGAAAGCCAGCCCATACGCCTGCAGCACTTTGTCGAACAGGCGATACGTGCCCCCATACACGTCATCCCCGACCAGCACATGCTCGCCGGGTGCCACCAGCCGCAGCAGCGTATCGGTGGCTGCCATGCCGGAGGCGAAGGCCAGCCCGAATTCGGCGCTCTCCAGCGCTGCCAGGCAGGCTTCGAGCGCCGTGCGGGTCGGGTTCCCGGTGCGTGAGTACTCGTAGCCTTTGTGGACTCCCACCTCGCTCTGCACGTAAGTGGATGTCTGGTAGATCGGTGTCATGATCGCCCCGCTAGCCGGGTCCGGCGTCTGCCCGGCGTGGATAGCCAGGGTTTCGAAGTTGTATTCTGGTTCCATTAATCAGTCCCTTCATAGACGGTAAACTGGGTAGACGCTAAACAGGGTGGGTGCAGCGCCTTCGGCAAATATACCATTTATAAACCGGTTCTGGTGGATGGGATCGGAGGTTAAGTCATCGCGCTGGCAGCTTGTCCGGGTTGGCAATCGCCCAGATGCGCTGGATGCGCCCCTCGCCAGCCACTAGCAACACGACGAACGGGGCGCCATCCGGAGAGTGTAGGGTTAGGACCGATTGATTTGTGATATCGAAGATTCTTTGCTCGTGTGGCTGACATTCGCGTCAGTTGCGAGGTGTGATTCCCTTTCCGAACTGGCATGGGTTAAATAGCAGCTTCCTATAAAACAGCAGCGTGACCACTGCTGCAGCCACGCTGTAAACCCACCTTATTATTCTCAGTGTAAATTCAATTTATCTTGAACAAGCCCCAATATAGTCGCCGTGTGCCAGGTGGGCGGGCAGGGCAGAGCGAGAGATCGTGATGGTGTTGCCGCCTTTCTTCTTCTGCGGTTTATGGCAGATGGTCACTTTATGCCCATCGACCGGCGGCGGCTCGATATCAATCTCCGGCACGAAGATGATGATAATCTGGATGATGACAATTGTCCCTTCCTCGTTGAAACAGAGCTGGATCACGATGATGCTGTTAGGTCTCAGATCGCCGTCGATCTCCACATCCTCACCCAGCACCAGTTCCGGCCAACCGAGCAGCTGCAGTCGGTTTCCGTCGAAGCTGACCACGGTGGCGGTCAGGTTCATGCACCCCGGTATGCCGATAAACTCCTCCAGCGCGGTGATCCGGAACACCTGCCATGTCCCATCCGGCAGCAGGTAGATTTCCACCCGCACAAGCATGCCTGGCACGATGTCGCCTTCGATGATCGTCTCCGGGGTGACATCCAGCGGGATGCCGCTGACCACCCAGGGATCTGTGCTGATCACCGTGCCGATGATCACAATCAGCGGGTATGGCAGCTCATGGATGCGCTCGATTTCGAAAGCCACCCAGGTACCGTCCTCCTGTATCTTGCCTTTCACCCGCACCAGGTCTCCCACTTTCAGCCCGGGGTCGATATCCGTCCATTCCCGGGTCTCGAAGGAAATCCCTGCTACTACCCAGGGATCTATGCTCTCGATCTGTCCGGCAATCTCGAAGCTGCGCTCACCTTCAATCGCTCTCCTGATTTTCCTGGCAAGCCAGGTTCCATCGACCTGAATCCAGCCGCTCACCCACACGACCTCCCCGGCAGCCAGGCCGCTGTCGATGGCTGTGTTCTCATCGACGGCGACAGTGACACCGGAAATCGTCCAGCTCTCCGTCCCGATGGTCTGCACCACTCCGCTGAAATCGAAGGGCAATCCGCCATCCTCACCATATGGCTGAATTTTCTCCGCCAGGATCGCCCCATTTTCCAGGATCACACCCTCTACCCGAACCTGATTTCCAACCTGGATGGAGGGGTCGATTACAGTGTTCTCTCCTATTTCGATGGTCTGCCCGGCGACTGTCCACATCTGTTCGCCAATCTCCTGCACCTCGCCAATCAGGGTGAAACGGTTGGCCGGGGAAATGCGCAGCAAGACGATCAGGTCAGCCAGGCGCGTATCGTCTGCCAGCAAGCGCCCCTCGACGTGAACGATATCCCCAACCTTAGGACTGCCTATGATGAATGTATTCTCGTGGATGCTGAAGCTTTGCCCCGCGATCACCCAGATTTCTCCGATCTGGGTGACTACGCCCTCGCCGGAAATCCGCAAGGCAGGATCGGTGGGCTGCTCATCTGTATAGATCATAGTTGTCTGCCCAGCATCGACGAAGACAGTTTCCCCCTGCCCGGTCACTGCCAAAGAGCCTTCTTCGACTGTGAAGTGCGTCGCCAAGTCTGGCGTGATCATGACGTGGAAGATTGTGCCCCTTGCTTCGCCCTTGCCCCCCGGTGTATGCACCTGGTAGCGGGTCGTTTTCCCGGAGTTCGAAGCCACTTCATGATCGCTCTCACCCGAGAGTTGACTCAGCATGATCACCTGGCGATTATCCTGGAAATTCAGCTCATCAATTTTGATCTCTGTGTTGGCTCCCAAAGTCACCCGGCTGCGATCCTGGAAGATGAGCTGGGCACCGGAAAGCGCTCCGGTGCGTACGCGCTGTCCCTGAGAGATGGGTGTTCTGGCTGTGACAGCATGCCAGCCTCCCGACTGATCCTGTTGTTCTACCAGGCCGCGGACGGGAAGCAGGTGCGCTCCCTGGAGGTCAGTGTTCAATACGGCCTGTATCGGTTCTGTATCGCTGGTCGAAACAGATCTCTGGGTGAGCCAAAACAGAGCTCCGGTCCCAATAGTGGCAGCGACTCCGCAGGCAAGCGCAATCACCAATCCGGCAACCAGCAAAACCACCACCCAGGG
>JAQBDA010000093.1:0-48765 GCA_032124675.1 Chloroflexota bacterium | reverse complement strand
TTCATAGCTGCCTCCTGCAGGTGATAAGAGATTCACCGCAAAGGCGCAGAGTGCGCGAAGGTTTTTTTATCCAGAATCCTTAGCGTCCTTCGTTTCTTCGCGGTTAAATGAGGAAACAAGGTTGATTGTATGGGGTCTGTGCTCAAACTACAAAGGACGCATGTCCCGTCTGGTATCGCAATCCGCCGAAATGCCAGTTTCAATGCTATCCGGAACCGGCGTGCATTTCTCAACGCCAACCGGAGTAAGGGCGGGAATGCCATCAGGGCTAACTTACGAAAAATGGATCGTCGTTATGATTTATGTGAAGTGCGTTTTGTTCGGGGACAGGGATGTTGATCCTGCCAGCTGCGCAGCCCATCCCACAAGGCCTTCTCGGCGGGTGTCATCTGCTGGCGCAGTTCCTTGGCGCGCTGCCGGGTTTTGTTGAATGACTGTCTGCCAGGCATAATTATTGCTCGCGCCTCTATTATCGCGCCGATTTTCAATCTAAGCACATTGCATACGCGCACCCTCCCTCTCCCGGATGGTTCGGGAGAGGGAGGGCTGGGGTGGGTGAGGGTGAGACCGACCCGAGCGCCCACGAGCTCCGTTGCCAGGGCAGAGAGCGGCGTCCACCATTCTCTGCTCTTCGTCTTTTACCCTGACGATGGTCGGGAAAGCGATAAACTCATTTGCTATCTGATGATACGGTCAATTTGCGCAGTCGCGGTGAACCTCCTCCATGGTATTCACCATGTGGATAATCCAACAACCATCGAGCACCGGTGTCCGGGCATCTGTATTCTGTCTCCCAGGTTTTTCCGTTCACGAATACTTCCATTAAGTGCTGTTCAGCATAATCTAGGGCTTCGTTTCCCTCTAATTCTGTCAACTCATGACATTTACAATTCATTCTACCCTCCTAAGAAACAGATTTTCCAACTCTTCTAATCGCAAATTTGGAATCACGAATTCTCGTGCGCCGCCTGCTGTCTTTCCCATACCCACAAACCCGGGATTATTCCGAAATAATGGAGATGCAACACCTACACTTGGCGTATCGAATTCAAGGACAGCAAATGGCCCTCGCACAGGATTACCGGTTTTATCCAACAAGGTTAGGCGTGTTGCTAACTCTTGTGAAGATGCTATGCCTGCGATATCGTCTGCCGCTGTGACAAAAACATCGTCCGCTCCAGAAGGTCCTAAGGTCTCCGCTGCATTTGCGTATTTCGCAGGCATTACTCGAGCCATTCTACCAGGAACAGGGTTTGAAACTGGCAGGTTATCTGAAGGTGATAGCGACGAAAGACCTCCACCAATTACTGTTGCACCTAACAGGGTTACAGATTTCTGAGCCAGTTCTCCCTGTGAATCTCCAACAATCGCACCCTGACCAAGGCCATAACTCTCATAATGAACAGGCAAAAACCCACAGAGAACAAAGCAAGCGGCTCCTGCTATCAAATCCCAGCCATTGCTAACGGGAATATTGATATTCGATAACAATGGCGGCCATGGTGGAATTGAATGTCCTGACGAATCATTGTACCTGACCGGATTGTTGTTCACGAACGCATACCTATCCCAGGCTTGTACCCCTTGATTCTGAGGTATGATTGTGTCGGCTTGAATGAAACGGCCTAAAGCGCTGTCATACCAGCGAGCATTGAAGAAGTATAACCCTATGCCCGTTTCATTCAACTGCCCTGTATACTGCCTCTTCGTCGGGGTCGTGCCCGAGGAAAATCTCGATTCCCCCCACGCTTTGTATCTCAGCTCCGCCACCTTGTTCCCGCCGGCGTCGGCGGTGATGGATGTGCTGCCCAGGTGATAACTCACCAGCCAGTTCAGCCCGGTTGTGCCCGTGCCCGAGCCGGTGCGCATCGCCACCCGCGCCGCGCCGGCGTAGTAATACTTGACCATGGTGGAGGTCGAGCCGGTCCATTCGAAATGATTGCCGATGTAGGTCGTGGTCACGCCGCCCGCGGTGGCTTTGACCCGGTTGCCGTCGCCGTCGTAGACAAAAGTCGCCGTGGCGGCCCCGCTCACTCCGGTCAGGCGGTTCTCGGCGTCGTAGCTCAGGTTGTACGTCACCACCGGGCGCAGCGAGACGTCGTCGTAGGCTACCCAGCCCGAGCCGAGTTGGATCCACAGCTGGATGCTGACCTTGGCTCCGTTGGATGGCGTGGTGAAGCGCCCGCCTTTCTGCTGCCAGGTGGTGCTGATTGTGCTGGGATCGCCCTGGTCGACGTAGTCGCTGCGGATCAGGTTATTGGCGCTGTCGTAGTGCCGCACCAGCAAGATCCAGTTGCCGGCGCTGTCCTCCGCGTCGAGCTCCCCCCGTACCCAGGCATAGGCATCGTAGGTAGTGTTGGGACTGACGTTGATCAGATCGGAATTCAGCGAGCCATAGACGTGATTGCTGATCACGTAGGCGTAGCTGCCGCTGTGCGGAGCAGCCGTTCCCCAGGTGCTGCGGTAGAAGGAGGTGCCCGGGTATTGGCTGTCCCTCACCTCGCTCCAGCCGGTAGTGCCTTCGAACCCTGGGTTGGTGACCATATTCGCGCCGGTTCCCAGTTTCAAGGATACATCACCGTACGCAACCCAACCAGAGGTTGCGATTACTATGTGTGTCTACAAGAATATTATCGTGCAGATTCGGTCAATCAGGACAATAATCGATACTTTCGTGTTGGGAGATGGAAGTATTGAAATATGCTCGGTTGGACCGAGAAAGCAAAAGGACGCTTAGGTTGTTAATACCTAAGCGTCCTTCGTTTCTTGGCGGTTAAATAAAAGCCATTATCTAGCCAGCACTGCACCAGCCGAGACGGCCTCCAGGTCTTCACGCAGCCGTCCCAGGCGGGCTTCCCGCTCGCTGGCGAACTTCTGCATGCCCTTGAGCACCCAGTCGGGGGAAAGGTGCGCTTCTTCGATCACGTCATCTACGTTGCCGCCGGTGCGCCAGCGGTCGTCCCAGTCGGAGGACAGAGCATACTCGTCCGCCAGCTTGTTGAACAGCCAGTCGTGCATCAGCCAGCGCGCCTGGGTGGTGATGACCGTCGAATTGGCCCGGTCGGCCGGGGTGACGATCATCGAGCGGTAAGCCTCAGGCTGCAGGTTGAAGAGCTGCGTGCTGGAGACATACACGATCTTGACGTTCAAATCCAGTTCGTCCAGGGTGGGCAGCAGCTTGACGATAGATGCCATGCTGCTGGTGCCCTGCACGTAGAAGGTGCCCTGCTGGGGCAGGTCGGGCCGGTAGTCGCGCACCAGGTAAGCGCCTTTGGCGGCCTCGAAGTGCGAGGCCATGCCCAGCGCCGCCCGGTCGGGGATGCTGACTGGCGGGCGGGTCAGGTGCAGCGCCACGATGGGGGCGTCTTGTTTGAGCGCTGCACCCAGCAGCACCGGCACTTCGTTGTGCTCCCAGGGATGCAGGTTGATCACATCCCCATCCGGGAAGAGCTGTGTCACCCCGGGAGCAAAGATGCCGAAATGCGTGCGGCTGTCATCCGCCGTCTCCGGGCCGGAGTGCCCGGCGACCCACAGCACCTTGCCGACCTTGAACTGGCAGTCCTGCTCGAGCTGGCTGAACAGGCGCAGCATGCCGTACTTGAGATAGGAGAACGATCCGTAGGTCGAGCAAGCGCCCCAGAAACCGTCGAACTCGGCCTCCACATCCGGCGCTAGGTTGACCGTTGCCATGCCGGTCAGCATGCCGGCGTTGGCGAACTCGGTGATCTCCTGCGGCAGCATGACACCATCCAGGCTGCCATCCCGATCCCACCAGCCGTAGCCGGGGAAATCGCCGTAAGGCTTGCCGAAGCCGCTGATATTGGTCGAATCGGCCAGGTCTGCCGAGCAGGCCAGGAAGAGCGGTCTGTCGTAGTGCTCGGCGCCGAAGGCATTGGCCCAGGCACCCCATTTGGCCAGCGCGGCCCGGTTGGGGGCGGATGCACCGGGCTGGACGAACAGGTCGGCGGGATAATTCTGATAATCGTATAAACGCTCGTCCTGGAACGGGTTGCCGCGTGAGCCCAGCTTGAGAGAGGCAATCTCCCGCGGGACGCTCTCGCCGATGGTGACCAGCGTGTCAGCCAGGTAGTCGAGCAGTGCCTGGTCTTGAGCCAGCACCGACATGACGGCCTGCAGGTTGGCGGCGAACTCTTCCTGCCGCGCCTGCGGGTCGGAGGGGGCTGCCCCGCCGAAGTTGGCGAACTGCACGCCGTACTTCTCGGCAAAGGGCTGTTTGGTCTCCCAGAACAGATTGGAGTTCATGGCGTGTGGCGCGCCATGCGAGAAGTTGTCGTACTTGAGATAGCCGCGCCCTTTGCGGGTCTTGAACCAGCCGGCGTTCGGCGCTTTGTTGGGGTTATCGCCCTGGGTCAGGCTCAGCAGCATGCGGGTGACATCCGCCCACTGGCTGCCCTGCTGTGTGCCGACCACCCGCCAGCCATGCGAGCCGAACCAGTCGACCGGCGAGCCGTATACCACCTTGCTGACCGGCTGGTCGTCGATGCCGAAGTCGTTCCAGTCGATCAGGAAGTACAGGTTGTCCAGCCCCAGCCCCCAGGCGGAGTTCATCATCTCGTGGTTCACCCCGGGGGTCAGCCCTGCTTCGCCTTCCACGGCAAAGACCTTCACGCCCTGCGCTCCGGCGCGCTTGAGCGCCATCGCCTCGCCGGCTGCCGCCGGGCTGCCGTGTCCGGAGGGACCGGTGTTGAACTTGAGGAACAGGGTCTTGCCTTCCATCTCGGCGTGACCGGATAGCCCGCCGCGGCGGCGGAACTTGAGCAGGTCCTCCCAGGTCAGCATGCGCTCAGCAGCCTTGGGCACCAGGTAGCGGGCGTCCTTGGTCTGGCGGTACTTCAGGCGTAGGGCTTCGTTGAACACTGCCAGGGTGCAGTAGATCAGCGGGATGGTGTGCCCGCCGGAGAGCACGAAGCGGTCGCCGAAGCGCTTCTCCGGGTGGCGGATATCCCAGCGCATCTCGCCCGACAGCAGCAGCGCCAGCAGGGCGTGCACCTTGGAGCGCGAGCCGCCCGGATGCCCGCTCTGGCGGTAGTTGAGGATGATGTCGATGGTGTTGTCGATCAGGTCTTTGATCACCTCCCAGTGGGGGAAGTCTTGCGATAGCTCGTTATAGCGTTTTTCGATCCGTTCGTGGTGATTTTCAGTCATGATTTCTCCTATGCCAGCGCCCAGGCTTGCTGCCAGACGCGCTGCGTGCCGGCGATGACCATCTCCGGGCTTTCATCGGCTGACTGCGGTTTGACCTCGAAGCCGACCCACGGTTTGACCGGCTTGCTCTCATCCAGGTAGCCGACATTGACCAGAGCGCGGATGAAATCCACCAGCTCGGGAACGTCGTTGCAGCCGCCGGGCCAGCCGAAGCGCGGGTGCAGGTCGCCGTATCCGGGCACGCCTTGATCGCGCACCCCGTTTCCGACGTGGATGTGCACCAGGTGCTCTTTGAGCGTGCCCAGGGCAAAGTCGGCGCTCTCGTACAGCAGCGGCATGTGGCTGAGGTCGTACATCAAGCCGAAATCGGGATAGTCCTCCCGCACCACCTGGCTGAACTGCAGGGCGTATTCGCTGGGACCGATCAGGCATTTCTTGTCAATGCTGCGGTCGAAGGTCTCCAGGGTCAGGGCGATGCCTTTGTCTTTTCCGTAGGCTGCGGCAGCCTTGACCGACTTGACCAGCGCCTCGAAGGCTTGCGGCCGGTCGGCGTCGCCGGGGTCAGCTCCGGACAGGAAGCCCACCCGCTGGGCGCCCATCTCGGCCGCTTCGTCGATGCTGCGATAGAGCTGCTCGACCGCCCGCTGGCGCTCGGCTTCGTCCAGGCTGTTCAGGTTGAGCTTCTGCAGCAGCAGGGCAGACTGTGCGCCGTGACCGGCTTTGATGTGCGCGGTCTCGATGACCTGTTTGACTTCCTTCCGTACAGCCGGGTCTTTGATCCAGCCGATCTCGATGGCGCCGAAGAACGGGTCGGCGGCGATCTTCGAGACCGTCTCCACGATCGGGCCACCTCCGCCGATGGTCTCCGGGTAGGCCATGAAGTGCACGATGCTCATCGTGCAGTAGTTGTTCCAGTGTTTTTCCATTCAAATTGCTCCCAATATTTAGTCGGGGTGCACGCAGGCGCGCGCCCCACGTGATTCGTAGCTCATCTCCTGGTAGACGGTCTTCCACTCCAGGTATTCGTCGATGGCGATCGAGCCTTGCTCGCGCCCGATGCCGCTCTGCTTCATGCCGCCATAGGGTGCCTGCATAAACGAACCGTGGATGTCGTTGATCCAGATCGAGCCGGCCTCCAGGCGCTGCGCAGCCAGGTAGCAGTTGCGCATGTCGGCGCTGAAGAAATATGAGCTTAGCCCATAGATGGTGTCATTGGCATAGTCGATTGCCAGATCCAGGTCGTCACCGATTTTCATGAACGCCAGGACAGGGCCGAAGGTTTCTTCGACCATCACCGACATATCATGGCTGCAATCTCCAAGCACGGTCGGCGCATAGAAGAAGCCTTTCTCGCCGATGCGCTTCCCGCCTGCCAGGAGCTTTGCACCCTTGGCAAGGGCATCATCGACCTGGCTCGAAACCCAATTGAACTGGCTCTGGTTGACCAGCGGGCCGATGTCGATGCCTTCCTGGAAGCCGTCTCCGGCGACCACGCGCGAGGCCAGTGCTGCCACCCGCGCCACCAATCGGTCATAGATGTCCTCGTGAGCGTAGACGCGGTTGACGCGGTTGCACACCTGACCCGCGCTGCGGAACGCCTGGAAGGTGAGCGCATCAGCCGCCTTGTCGAGGTCGGCGTCATTCCAGACGATGCATGGGCACTGCCCGCCCAGCTCGAGGGTGACGCGCTTGATGCCCTCGGCCGCGGCGCGCATGACATGCTTGCCGCCTTCCACGCTGCCGGTCAGGGCGATCTTTCGCACCAGCGGGTGGTGGGTGAGCGCCTCGCCGGTGCTGCTGCCCGGTCCGGTGATCACGTTGAACACGCCTGCCGGGAACCCGGCCTGCAGTGCGATCTGAGCCACCTTGATGGTCGTCAGGGGTGTATCCGATGAAGGCTTGGCGACGACCGTGCATCCGGCTGCCATCGCCGGGCCGATCATGCGGCTGAGCAAGTGCAGCGGGTCATTCCAGGGCGGGATGGCGGCAATTACCCCCAGGGGGTGGCGGAGTACGTACACGAATTTATCCCGCGCGTCGGATTGCAGCACCATCCCCTGGATGCGGCGCGCTTCCTGGGCGTAGAACTCGATGACCGCGCAGAAGCCGTTGATCTCGCCATTAGCCTGCCAGAGCGGCTTACCCTGCTCCTGGGTGAGGGTGGCTGCCAGATCGTCGATATTGGCGCGCACCGCCTGGATGAGCTTCAGCAGGGCGGCTGCCCGTTCGGCAGCCGGTGTCTCGCGCCACACTTTGAAGGCTTCGTTGGCAGTCTTTACAGCCAGATCGACCTCTTCCTCAGTCGCAGCCGGGACTCGGCCGACCAATGCCTCGTTTGAAGGATTGATCACATCGACGTATTTTCCGGAAGATCCAGCTACCAGATCGCTGCCGATGATCATGGGTAATGTGGCAGTCTCAACAGTAGTCTCCATTTTGTGCTCCTTGTCTAAAAAACGAATATCCTTAGGACTTATGCAATTTGTTAGGAGAGTGAGGGTGTTTGGGCAGGCGTCGCCCGCCCAAACACCCTCACCCTGCGGGGAAGCGAGGGCTTATGCCCAGGGCTGCAGGATGATTTTGATCGAATCCCGGCTGCCCGAGCTTAATTTTTGGAAGCCTTCATCGAATTTTTCAAGCGGAAGAATATCTGTGATGACCGGTCTGGGATCCAGCTTACCGGTTTGCAGTAAGCCGTCCATTACAATCCAGGTATCGAACATGTGTCGCCCGGCGACGCCGTGTACGCGCACCTGCCGCAGGATGATGTTGTAGTTGAAATCGAATTCCGGGATCGGCTTGGGTGACAGACCGAACAGGCTAACCCGGCCGCCTTTGCGCACGGTTGCAAAGGCGTTCTTGAGGGCTACACCCGAGCCGGACAACTCGATGACGACATCCGAGCCGAGACCGTCTGTTCGTTCCAGCAGTCTGGAGACGACATCCGCTTCTTCGGTCACGTTGTACACCTGGTTTGCACCCATTACCCTGGCGACTTCCAGCCTGGATGGCACCATCCCCACCAGTGAGATGTGGCTGGCGCCGGACACACTGGCAACGCCCACCGCGAAGAGCGCAATCGGGCCATCGCCGTAGATCACCACCGATTTGGCGGTCACCGGCTCGATCAGAGTGGCCTGAACTGCGCCGCCCAGCGGCTCCAGGATGGCACCGACTTCGGGGGATAGGTCGCGGGAGATGGGCCACAGGGAGTTTTCCGGGACAGCGATATACTGGGCAAAGCTGCCATCCACTTCGTTGCCAAAGATCTTGAGGTTCTGGCAGATGTGCTGCAGGCCAAGTTTGCACACCGGGCATACACCGCACGCGATATGGCTGTCAGCAGCTACATAGTCGCCGACCTTGTAGTCTGAGACGGTTTTACCGGTCTCGACGATCTCCCCGGCGAACTCGTGCCCGATGGTCAGCGGTGGCTTGATCCTGCCCTGGGCATATTCATCCCAATGGTAGAAATGCATGTCCGAGCCGCAGATGGCGGTTGCCTCTACCTTTACAAGCACTTCATCCGGATTGATCTGCGGGATGGGGACTTCCACCAGATCCAGCCCTGGTTCTCTGCGTATTTTGCGTACTGCTTTCATTGTCTCTGCCATGCCTGCCTCCTAATAAGTAAGGTTGTACAGGTAGGACAATTTGGCAAATTGTCCTACAAAGGTGAATTTATAATAAACCCAGCTCGACCAGCAGCTTTTTCAACCGCTCGCGTTGGGCCTCTGTCATAGCGCCGACCGGAGAACGAGCCGGGCCGGCATCGAAGCCGAGCAGGTCCAGCGCTTCTTTGATCACTACCGGGAATGTGCCCCAGGTAAAGGCATGGCGCAGCGGTGCCAGGGCTTCCTGGGCTTCGAGTGCACCTTTCAGGTCATTTTTCTTGAACCTTTCATAGATCGAGACGACCAGCGCTGGCACGACGTTGGCGGTGGCGGCGATGGCGCCTTTCGCCCCATGCAGCAGACCGGCATAGACGAGTGTGTCGCGCCCCATGACGACCGAAAAATCTGTGGGTGTTGCGCTGAGATATTCTGTGGTCAGGGTCAGGTCCCCGCTCGAGTCTTTGATGCCGACGATATTGTCTATCTTTGCCAGCCGTGAGAGCAATGCCGCCGAGATCTTGACATTTGTGCGGTCCGGATTGGTGTAGAGCAGCACCGGCAGTTTCGTGGATGCCGCGATCGCGCGGTAGTGCTCGTACAGTTCTTCCGGATTGGGGTTGACGAAGAACGGGGTCAGCACAGACACGGCATCGATGCCGACCTGTTCTGCTGCCTGGGTGAGGGCGATCGCCTCGCGTGTTGTGACGGCAGCTGTCCCGGCGTACACCGGTACGCGCCGGTTGGTCTCTTCGACCACAATCTCCCAGGTACGCTTCTTTTCCTCAGCCGAAAAGGCCCAGAATTCTCCCTGGCTACCGGTTGCGAATACCCCGTGGACTCCGTTTTCAACCAGGAAGTTAGTCAGTTTGCGCAGGGCGGACTCGTTTAGCTCGTCTTGTTTGGTAATGGGTGTGACCATTGCTGGGATGATGCCGTAAGGTTGTAGCATATTTTTCTCCAAATTAGTTGCGATTTTTTTAGGTTTTTTTTTACCAGGCGGTGTAGCCTCCATCAATAACCAGGACATGCCCGGTGACATAAATAGATGCATCGCTGGCCAGATAGATCACCGCGCCTGCCAGGTCAGGTGGGCTGCCGAAGCGTCCCAGCGGGACTCGGCCGACAAGCTCATCATAAAAAGCCCGATTGATATTCTTCAACCGGTCCGTCATCGGGGTAGCAAAATAACCCGGGGCGATAGCGTTCACACGGATGCTGTGCGGTGCCCATTCGACTGCCAGGGAGCGGGTCAAGGCGACAACACCGCCCTTTGTGGCGCAATAATGGCTGTTCAGCCCACCCCTGTTGCCGACAAAGCCCGAGATGGAAGCAATGTTGATTATCGAGCCGGATTTATCCGCATCGATCCAGTATCTGGCAGCTTGGCGGGAACACTGGTAGGTGCCGCCCATATTTACCTTCAGCACCCGCTCCCAGTCCTCTTCTTCCAGGTCTTCGAAGGGCGAGCGGCTGGTGATCCCGGCATTGTTGACCAGGATATCCATCCCGCCGAAGGCATCAAT
Source organism: Chloroflexota bacterium (assembly GCA_032124675.1). GTDB lineage: Bacteria > Chloroflexota > Anaerolineae > Anaerolineales > UBA4823 > JAQBDA01. The sequence continues at coordinate 38,462 of JAQBDA010000093.1, read as the reverse complement.
TGCCATTTTTATGCCCTGCTGCACCTGCTGGGCGTCGGTGACATCGATTTTGGCAGCGATCGCTTTGCCGCCCTTGGAGGCAATACTGGAGGCGGCTTCTTCGGCGTCGGCGAGGTTTACGTCGAATATCGCGATCTGGGTGCCGGCCTGTGCCAGGGCAGCTGCCATAGAGAGACCCAGGCCGCGCCCGGCTCCGGTGACAACGGCAGTACGTCCGTCTAACCGGAAGATTTGTAAAATCCCGGGAGCTGCCTCAGCCTGCGAATGGCTTGTGGAGTTGGCTGCCATCACTGCCCTCCTTTATCCCGCTTATTCATCATTCGAATTGAAGCCTAATATGTAATATGTAATATGTAATATGTTACACGATGATTATATAAAGTCTGGCATCCTTTGTCAATACCCGTTTGCCGTTTAATCGGTATATCTCGGGAAGGCAGCCGGTGACATCTCACCCCGTGCCTGAATTGCCAGGAAGCGGGTCAGTAAACCCAAAGTTCTCTTATCTCGAATTCGGGTTATATAGAAGATACGTAGTTGGTGGGGAGGATTTTGAGGGACGTAGTGATCGGCTCAGACTGCACGGCGTGTGGCGATGATCTCTGCCATGATCGAGAGGGCGATCTCTTCGGGTGTTTTGGCACCGATATCCAGCCCGATCGGGGCATGGATGCGGTCGAACTGGGCCTCGGTCAACCCGTTTGCCAGCAGGCGTTCGCGCCGTGATTGGTGAGTTCTGCGGCTGCCGAGGGCGCCGATATAGAAGACCGGGCTGTCCAGGGCGATCTTTATGGCCGGGTCGTCGATCTTGGGGTCGTGAGTCAGCATCGTCACACACGCGCTGCGCGTAAGGGGGATCTCTTCGAAAGCTTCCTGGGGCCAGCTTTGGATCAACCGGTCGACCCCCGGGAATCGTTCCTGGCTGCTGAACGTACGGCGGGGGTCGATGACAATGGTATGGAAACCTAGCGTCTTGGCGATTGCTGCCAAGGAGACGGCGATATGCACGCCGCCCACCATGACCAGTGTGGGTGGAGGCAGGATGGTGTTGATGAACAGCCGCACCTGCTCGCCGGCTTCATCCTGCAGTGTAGCAATCCTCGACTGCCCCTCGAGGAGAGCCTGCTGCCCGGCTTCCAGCACTGGCTGTGCGAAGCTTCCCTCCAGGTCGCCAGATGCCACCCCTGTCTCGGTGATAACGTACTCCCGCTTGGTCAGCATAGCTGGACCCTGCAGGATCGTAACAATGGCAAAGGGGTGCTGCGCATTCAGCTCAGACTTGATCTTGTTGAAGAAAACCGGGTCCAGGGGTCGCACGAAAACATCGATATCTCCCCCGCAAGCCAGCCCGACCTCGAAGGCTGTTTCGTCGGCTACCCCAAAGTGGAGCAGCTGCGCCTGGCGTGTGCTCAATGTTTGCAGACCGTTTTGTATGACGGCGCCTTCCACACAGCCGCCGCTGACCGAGCCGGCGACCTTGCCGCTGGAGGTAAATACCATCTGGGCGCCTGTCTCGCGCGGTGATGAACCCCAGGTGTGGACCACGGTCGCAAGGACCACGGGCTCACCGTCGTTAATCCAGCTGGTTGCATCGCTCAGAATATCCTGCATACGAACCTCATGACCGATAATACCATGTTTCCGGTGATAATATGTCTCATGATTTGCGTGGGTGAGTGGATCGGTTCAGACAGGGAAAGCCATTCCAGGCATTCCCACAACCGTTATGACACAGCTCGCTGAGAACCTCCTATTGACAACAGCTATAAAACTTGGTAACATATCACATGTAACATATTACATGTTAGTGGCGCAAATTACTCCGATTTTATCAGCACGATTCGGCTAGATAACCTTTTCAGAAGGATGACCGGAGTATGGTCATAGAGTACCCGTCCATCAAGCATTTAGACCTGACAGAACAGACCTACCGTTTTCTCAAGGAGAGGATCCTCAAGCGAGAGATCAGTCCAGGAGAGAAAATTTCAGTTGAAGATATCGCTCATGGCCTTGGGGTAAGCAGGACGCCCGTTGTCAATGCTCTAAAAATGCTGGAAAGCGAAGGTCTGGTCGAAATTCAGCCGCGTCGCGGTACGTTTGTAACCCATCTCACGGCGAAAGATGTCGCCGATATGTTCGAGATTCGCTTGTTGATCGAGCTATTTGCAGCCAGGCGAATCTTCCAGCAGGGTAAGATAGACCTGCTGCTGAAGGAGATCGAAGAGCCTTTGACTCGCATGCGGGGAGCCATGGCAGAGGACAATTATATCGATTATGAGTCCTTCATCAGCGGGGATCGTGATCTGCACATGAATCTTGTGCGTCTCCTTGATAACCACAGACTGATCCAAATATATACCGACTTGAATGTCCACATGCAGGTAGCCCGGGCTCATTACCTGGATACAGTGGAGAATGCATATCAAGCACAGAGAGAGCACGATGCGATGCTGCATGCCATACATAATCGCGATATGGAAGGATTGGAAGCGGCACTTACTGAACATATTTCGACTGTTGAAGACAGGATTTTGACGATGCTTGCGGAGCGTGGAGGCCAACTCTAGATGAATTTCGGTGTGAATACATTTGTGTGGATATCGCCCTCCACGACATCCGCAATAATAGACCTGGCTCCTAAAGTCAAGGGAATGGGGTTTGATATCCTCGAAATTGCCTGCGAAAACCCAGATTTAATTGACGTGGAGCAGGTCCGAACAGAGATTGAAAAGAATAATCTAAAGCCGATTGTATGTGGAGTATTTGGACCAGAGCGTAATATCTGCAGCAGCAGCCCGAAGGTGGTAGAGAATGCAAAGAGCTACATCCGCTGGCTCATCGACGCGGCGGATGAGCTCGGTTCGCCGGTCGTCTGCGGACCTATGTATTCGGCTGGGGGCAAAGAGCATATTGAAGATCAAGAGGCCCGAGAGGCGGAATGGGATCTCTCAGTGAGCGGCATTCGTGAAATGGCGCAGTACGCCAAATCGAAAGATATCAAGCTTGCGCTTGAGTTATTAAATCGTTTCGAGACGGATATTCTGAATGTCGTCTCCCAAGGCCTTGAGTTTATTAAACAGACGGGCATGGACAATGTGGGGCTGCATCTGGATACCTTCCACATGCACCTGGAAGAGAAGAATAGCGGTGATGCAATCCGGTTAGCAAATAAAAGGATCTATCATTTCCACGCCTGCGAGAATGACCGGGGAGTTCCCGGAACGGGTCAGGTGCGCTGGGTTGAAGTTGCTGAGGCGTTAAAAGAAGTAAAATATGATGGTCCGGTTGTCATCGAATCATTTACCTCGCAGATAAAAGAAATTGCCAGCGCGGTCTGTATCTGGCGAGAGATTGCCCCAAGCCAGGATGCCATCGCTGAACAGGGTTTGAAATTCCTGAATGCCTTGCTGGTATGAGTGCCACCTTGAAGAGACGAATTCGTTATGACTCTTGAAAATAATCAACCCATCGACGAACTGACCAAGACAGAAGCACCCATTATTGAAGCGCGTAATATATCTAAGCGCTTCCCTGGTGTTATTGCATTGAACAATGTTTCCTTGCAGTTTTCCCCTGGGGAGATCCACGCTGTGGTTGGTGAAAACGGTGCCGGTAAATCCACCTTGATGAAGATCATGGCTGGCGCGTATACCCCTGATTCAGGTGAGATCATCCTGCAAGGGAATAAAGTCTCGTTCTACCATCCAAAAGAAGCCCAAGAAAAAGGTATCAGCATTATCTATCAGGAATTCAATTTGCTGCCCGAACGGACGGTGGCTCAGAATATCTTCATGGGCAGAGAACCCGGAAGATTGGGGATCCTGGATGTTCGCGAGTTGAATAAAAATGCGGCGCTGGTCCTAAAAGAACTGGGGGCGGAACAGATGATCTCGCCATCAGCCTTGTGCAGCACATTGTCTGTTGCGGAACAACAGATCGTGGAGATCGCAAAAGCCATTTCGTTCGATTCCAAAGTTTTGATCATGGATGAGCCTACGGCGTCCTTAACAAATGTAGAAGTAAAGATGCTCACGGACCTTGTTGCAAAGCTGAAGGCGCGCGGCATGGCCATCCTTTTCATCTCACATCGCTTGATTGAAGTGTTCGATATCGCGGATAAGATCAGTGTCCTAAAAGACGGGGAGTTGGTGGGTACTGAGCTGACCGAAGATGTAACACCGGAGAAGGTTGTTTACATGATGGTTGGTCGCGAATTTGACCAATATTACCCACCCCTTGGCAGTGCAGATGATCTTGGTGAGGTCGTCCTGCGGATCAGAGATGGCTCTAACGATTTCCTGAAGGATGTCAATCTGGAGCTCCGTAAAGGTGAAATTCTGGGTATAGCCGGGCTGCAAGGATCCGGGCGTACTGAGCTGGCTCAGGCGGTGTTTGGTGCGGTCCCATTCAAGAGCGGCTCACTGGAAGTATACGGCAAGCCCGAAATGGTAAAAAGCCCTCTGGCTGCAATCAAGCTTGGAATGGGTTTCGTTACGGAAGACCGGAAAGCCGAAGGACTATTACCAATGCAACCCATCCGAGATAATATTCTGCTGGCGGTCCGATCTTTACAATCCTTATTTGGCTTCATCCTTAATGATGGCGTACCCAGATCAAAGAAAATGGTACCGACCCTGGCAACCCAAGTTGACCTTCGGACGGACACCTATGATAAGGAAACTCAATTCCTCAGCGGCGGCAATCAACAGAAAGTCGTTCTTTCCAAGTGGCTGGCAGTAGACGCGGACATCTTTATCTTTGATGAGCCGACCCGTGGTATCGATGTCGAAGCCAAAGCCGGCATCCACGATATGATCCGAGAATTGACGAAGAAAGGTACAGCAGTTTTGATGATCTCATCAGAACTGCCGGAAATCATCGGGATGAGCGACCGAATACTTGTCATGGCAGATCACCGGGTTGCTGGAGAACTGCCTGCACAATCTACTGAACAAGAAATCATGCTGATGGCTACCGGTCATGCAAACGGTAATAATTCAGAGATGATGGACTCGGTGGGAGACGAATGATATGACGACCGCTACTGGATCTGCTAGCTGGTTTAGACGAACTACACGTTCTATCCATATCCCCCCCGTCTATTTTTTCTTGATCGTCATATTCTTGGTCAGTGGGCTGTTGGATCAGATATTATCCGATGGTCAAATCTTTACAAACCCGGCAATTATGCTGAATATCATTGTCCGGTCGGTTGCCCTGGGAATTGTGGCAGTCGGACAGACCATGGTGATCATCGGCGCATCCATTGACCTCTCAGTTGCTTACACGATCAGCATCACCGCTGTCATGTCCTCCTACATCATGCAGGGGGAAACCGCCAACGTTCCTATAGCGATTCCGGCTGTACTTGGGATCGGATTAATTATCGGTCTGGCTAATGGGCTGATCATCACGAAGCTAAAAGTCAATCCCTTTATTGCAACGCTCGGAATGAGCTTGATCATAAAAGGGATCATCAATGCCACATTTTCGAACTATACAGGCAGCGTTCCAAGAAGCTTTGAATTTTTCGGCTATGGCACAATTGGCTTCTTACCTGTATCGATCATCATCATGTTATTAGTTTACTTGGTGGGTTGGTATTTACTTGCCCGGACCAAATTTGGAGCGCATCTATATAGTGTAGGTGGAAATTCTGAAGTAGCACGCCTCTCCGGTGTCAGAACTGACCGCGTCTTGATTGGCGCTCACGTCCTATGCAGTATGACAGCAGTTATATCGGGATTTTTTTTGGTCAGTCTCATGCGATCAGGAGCTCCCTGGGTAGGACCGAATGGCTTATATGATCTGGAATCAATCGCTACAACGGTTATTGGGGGAACCGCTCTCTCCGGTGGGAAAGGAGGCGTGTGGGGTACGCTGGCCGGGGTATTGATCTTCGGCGTCCTGGACACTACTTTCAACCAGTTAGGGGTGAATCCTTATCTCAAAATGGTTCTGCGAGGTGCGATCATTGTTCTTGCCGTCGCCAGCTATACGATACGCTCGAAGAAAGAAGCGGCTTAAGGAGTCGATCGAATGACGACATCTACCGTTAGTTCGCCAGAAGGATCCTCTAACGCCCTCCTCAATACATGGAGTTTGATCAAGAGAATTCCGCCAGTTTACCCCGTCTTCTTGATTATCTTTCTCGTCTTAGGGTTTCTCAATCCGGTTAAATATCAATCAATGAACGGCATCATGACATTTCTCCGGACGGCTTCGCCTCTGGCAGTGCTTGCTGTTGGCGAGATGTTAGTCCTGGCGATAGGTGGTTTCGATCTGACGGTTGGAGCCATTGTTACATTTGTAGTCCTGGTAAGCTCAAAACTGCTGGCAAACGATCCTTCTAATGCATTACCCGCCATACTGATTATGCTGGGCTGCGGTATCTTAATTGGGCTGGTGAATGGTGTCGTTGTCAGTTACTTGAAGGTTCCTTCCTTTATCACCACGCTCGGAATGATGCTGCTTGTCCGCGGTAGTGCCCTGTACTATGTCGGTGGTGCACCGCAAGGCTATCTGACAGATAACTGGCGTGCTTTTGGCCGGAATTACATCGAAGACGTTCCTTTCTTCAGCAGGATCCCATATGCAATGATCCTTATGATTGTGATTGGGATCATTTCATATGTCATGTTCAACCGGACTAATTTTGGAAAGCAGATCCTGGCAGTTGGCGATAATGTCCGTGCAAGCCAGTTATCGGGCGTAAGGGTCAGGCTGGTACGTGTGCTCACCTTCATCCTATGTGCCGTCTTTGCGATCATTGGTGGGATAATGATCGGTGGGTATGGTGGGGTGAATGTTACAATCGGTGAAGGGCTGGAAATGCAGGCCATTGCTGCCTGTGTTGTCGGTGGTGTTCTGTTGGGCGGCGGCAAGGGGTCGGTGCCAAACGTCATTTTCGGTGCCTTTACCCTGCAAGCAATTGTGAACTTGCTGAACCTGCTTGGTTTACCCAAACCTTATACAGATGTTGTTCAAGGTTTGATCATCATTGGTGCTGTTGCTTATGTGGGACTTACTTCACAGAAGAAACAGTAAATGCAATTGGTAAACTTGCGCTTCCCATTGGTTTGATAGATCCGCAGGCAAGAACTGATTTGTATTTAGGAGGTGCGCATAAGGACATAATTTGGATAACGCATGAAAAGATTGGTTAATGAAAAATCTCAAAAACATTTTGGAGGAGATCTACAATGAATAAGAGTTTGTACTTGGTACTTTCCATCTTGGTTGCCATGAGCATGCTGCTTGCTGCATGCCAGACGGCTGCCACCGAAGCCCCTGCAGTAGAACAGCCTGCAGTAGAACAGCCTGCAGCAGAAGAACCTGCGGCAGAAGAACCCGCTGCGGAAGCAAACCCCGGCCTTCAAATGGAGTCAGCCACTGTAGCGCCACAGTTCTGGAGTGAAGAGGAATACGATAAGCAAAAAGCACTGATGAGTGCCGAGGCGCTGAATCCAGAAGCTCCCATCTACCTGCAATACCTTGAAGATAGCTCAACAGACATCAGCCAGTATCCTCAATACGCTGAGTTTGCTGCAAAGGAACCCCCATATAATGTCTGCTTTTCGAACGCAGGCGTTAACAATCCTTGGCGTGTGGTGGGCTATATCGACATCCGCGAGCAAGTTGAAGAGCTCCGAGCCGATGGTTTGGTTAATAACTTCTACCACCTTGATGCCCAGGGCAACGATGCCAAGCAGATCGCGGACATCCAGGATATCATCAACACCCCCGGAAAATGCGACATCCTGATCGTCGCCTCCAACACCAGTGAAGCCCTGACCCCGATTGTCGAGAAAGCTTGCGAGGTCATGCCCGTTGTCCAGTTTGACCGCTATGCACAAACTGACTGCCCAGTCGTCTCAGAGCGAACTATCGGTGGTTATGCCTTCGGTATTTCCGGTGCCGAGTTCGTCGTTGACAACCTGCCTGAAGGCGGCAACGTGCTCGCTTTCCGCATCCTCCCGGGTGTGGACGTGCTGGAGCAGCGTTGGGGTGCGGCACGCAAGATCTTCGAAGAGAATCCGCAGCTCAACGTCATTGGTGTGGAATTCGTCGGATATGATTCCTTCAAGGCCAACACTGTGGTGAGCGACTATCTGGCGAAATATGGCACCATCGATGCAGTTTGGATGGATGCTGGCGGCACTGCTGTAACCATCCTGGAAGCCTTCAAGGATGCCGGCGCTCCCTATCCGAAAGTCATGGTCGGTGAAGATCAGCAAGACTACCTGGCGTATTGGAAGGCCAATAATCTGACCGCCATTGCGCCTACCTTCCCGACTTACCAATGGCGCACAGCATTATTATCTGCTGTCATGTTCCTGCAGGGTGAGACTGTCCAGCACGCCTGGTACCTGCCCCAACCGGATGTTGATGCATCCAATCTGGAGCAATACGAAAATCCTGAAATGCCACCACTGCATTATGCACTGTGCGGCTGCGAGGATATGACGAACTTCCCGGATGCCTGGAAGTCACCTGACATCAACAAGTACGTGGACACACCATAACTTCCGTTTAGGCAACTTTTTAGTTTTGAGCCCGCTCGACTTTCGGGCGGGCTCAAAATATCAGGCTAATCTGCGTCAATGGCAATTCGCTGATAAGGTTTTACCAAATTCTGTTGTCAATATCAGCGAATTGCTTAAGCAAACCGCCGTTCAAGTAAATACATACAGTTAAGATATTTTCGGCGGTTTGCACATGAAAGGAGTTCAATTTCCATGATCGAGATCGGTTTTCATACAGATGCCTTTAACAGCAGCTATTGGAGTTTCGAACAATGCCTGCAATGGGGACAGAAGAATGATCTCCATTGGATCGAATGCGGCATGATCGATGGCGTGAGCTGGATCCACGGTCTTGGATACCAACCGCATGTCGCCATCTGGGAAGATCCCATGATGTGGCGGGATAAAGCTGCCAGTTACGGCGTGCGTTTCTCACAGATCGACGCTGCCTTCCCGATGTCTAAACCAGAAGGGGCATCCCTGGGAGTGGAGTATGTCCTGCGCACCATTCGCTGGGCTTATCTGGCCGGCTGCAAGCACATCGATACCACGGATGACCGCTACGCACCAAAAGGACTTTCCCACGACCAGGCCTTGGAAATGATGAAGCGTGCTTATGGCCAGATCATGGAAGTAGCGGAACGCTACCAGATGACCATCAATATCGAACCGCATGGCTATTACACGACCAAACCTGAATTCATGGAAAAAATGCTGGCATTTGTAGACAGCCCTTATCTTCGTATGAATATGGACACCGGAAACACCTATATCGCAGGACAAGACCCCGTGGCTTTCTTGAATAAATTCAAGGATAAAGTAAGCCACGTGCACATCAAAGATGTGAGCGACTCCCTGGCTGCCACATTGCGCGGCGAGCTGACCGGGATCGCTGTCAGCCAGTGTGCCATCGGTGATGGTGTCAATGTCGAGAACATCAAGAAGTGTTTCGATATTCTGGCTGACATCAAGTACGATGGCGTGGTCAGTCTGGAATGCGAAGGACAGGGCGGGCCTATGATCGAGGAGAGCCTCGCATTTTCGCGTGAGATCGTCGCCGCTGCCAACCAGCGTATTTCAGGTGAGAAATAATTCTAAAAAAGTCTGATCCTGAGGAGACTGATATGGGCAAAATGTATTTAGGGATCAATATGGAATTCGTCCGGCATCACGACAAGCCATTTGCCTGGGGTGTCGAAAAAGCAGCCGAGATCGGTTATCAATTTATCGAGCCTATGGTTCACCTGGGTCGTGAGCTTCTCAGCGAAGCACGTTATTTCCACAGCGTATCGATGTATGATGATCCCCGCTGGGTAAGGGAGCTGTGTGACAAACATCAGATCGGTCTGTCTGGACTTTCAACGCATACCCCACTCGGCAAGCCGGAAATCAGCGTAGAGTATTTGAAGCAGGCTATCCGCTGGGCATCCGATGCCGGAGCGCCTGTGGTCAACACGGATGAAGGCCCCAAACCTGATTGGACCACCAGGGAGATGGACTATACGTTGATGACCTATACGCTGAAAGAAGCTTCAATGGTCGCTGAGCGCTACGGCATCAAGATCGGTTTGGAACCTCATCAGCAGTACAGCAAATCTCTAAAAGGCCTGGACAGCATCTATAATCTCGTTCAATCTCCGGCTATCGGGATCAATTACGACACCGGCAACAGCTACCTGGCCGGAACGGATGATACTTACGAGTGGCTGGATCATGTTGTGGACCGCCTGGTCCATCTGCACGCCAAGGATATCAGCTTTTCCCAGAGCGACGAAGAGCGCGGCAAGGTGACCGGTACCCCGGTCGGCTGCGCCTGTGGTGATGGGGCTGTAGACTGGAAACGGGTGATCGAAAGCGTGAAAAAATGCCCGAATGACATTGTATTCAGCGTTGAATGTGGAAATGTGCCTGACGCGATCCGCAGTTTCGAGTATTTAAGCAAACTGCTCTAAAACTGTGTAGCGGCTTTTCCCACTACCCATTCGTCCGGTGCCTGATTCGAATAGGCAGGGCAATAAATGTTATCTTACGCACCCAATATCAGCTGGCTGCTGCCTGAACTGCCGTTCGGCGAACGCCCGGCTGCCGCAGCCAGACAAGGCTTCAAGGCGGTTGAGTTCGGCTTTCCGAGTCACGCAGACCTGGATGCTCTGGAGGCAGCCTGTCAGGAATACGGCTTGCAGATCGCACTCTTCAACCAGGATGTGCCGGTATGGGACCGGGCAAACCGCGGCTATCTGGTTGACCCACGACGACGGGATGAGTTCCGCCGCAAGCTCGATGAAGCGCTGCAGATCGCCAGCAGGCTGCCGGTGATGAAAATTATGCTGCCCTCCGGTGTGGTGCTGCTGGAGATGACCCGCCAGGAGCAGCGCGACTGTATGGTCGAGAACCTGCTATATGCTGCTCCACTGGCAGCCGACGCCGGGGTCCTGTTGACCATTGAAGCCCTGAACCCGGAAGATAATCCCGGTTATTTCCTGACTACCAGTCAGGAGGGCATCGAGCTCGTCAAGCTTATCGATCATCCCAATGTACGTTTCCAATTCGACACATACCATATATCCCTGGTTGAGGGCGATCTGGTGACCAGGCTAATAGAAAACAGCCAATGGATCGGTCATATCCAGTTTGCCGATTGCCCGGGTCGACACGAGCCCGGCAGCGGTGAGATCGATTTCGATGGGCTGCGAACAGCTATTGATACCTCAGGATACAAGGGCTACATTGGTCTGGAATATATCCCGCAGGCCGCAGGCATTGAAACATTCGAGTGGGTGCCGGCTGCGATAAGAACGAGAGTCTAATCCAAATGTATGGATAGGAGCGATTAAATATGATCAAGAGATACAGAATAAAACCGGATGGTGGGCATCAAACAGTATTGAAGATTGGGGAGAACGACTCATGGCTGGGTCTGGAGGTGCTGCGCCTGGCTCCGGGGGAGAAACGGCAGGCTTCGTCGAACGAAGATGAGCTGGCATTGGTGCCGTTCAGCGGCAAGTTCTCGGTCGAGATCAGCGGGACCGAGAGTGCCAGCTGGCAGGGCATTGGCGGTCGGGCGGATATATTCAGCGGGTCTCCGTATGCGGTCTACATCCCCAGGCGCAGCGAGTTCACGGTCACAGCCGATACGAAACTGGAGCTGGTGATCGCCAAAGCGCCCTGTGACGCTGACCGGCCGCCCTCATTGGTAAAACCGGAGGATGTAAAGGTCATCTCTGCGGGTGTGGCGAACTGGCGCCGCGATGTCCGCCTGGTCATCGCCCCAGGCTCGCCGGTCAGCCAGCGTATGATTATTGGTGAGACGATCAACCCCCCGGGCAATTGGTCCGGCATACCGCCTCACAAGCACGACGAGATCACCGGCGTGGAGAACATCCTGGAAGAATTCTATCTTTTCAAAGTGAAACCAGCCAGCGGGTATGGGGTCCAGCTGGGCTACAAGGAAGGCAATGAAGAAAGCTTCGTTATCCACGACGGTGATGTTTACCTGATGGAGAACGGCTACCATCCGACCGTTGCCTCCCCTGGGACAACCCTGGGCTACTTCTGGGTGCTCTCAGGAGATGATAAAGCCTATGACATAACCATTGATCCACGCTTTGATTGGGTGAGCAGTGCGGAAGCTGTCCTCAAGGAGACCCAGAAGTAGCAGCCAATCGCGTGTATACAAGCAAGATTATCCGTTTTGCGATCATAAGAGTTTACAGATAGCAAGGAGAGTACCAATATGAGCACCAACGGACGTGAATACGATATCGATGATATCAAGATCGTCGGCGATGGTCGTGGGACGATGCAGGGTGACTACCTGCTCAATCACGACCGCCCAATCGACCGGACGCGCTGGATCCTGGAGTGCTTCCCGGAGTGGGGACAGTGGCTCAACCGCGAGATCGAGGAAACGGTTGTGCCGGAAGGCAACTACGCGTTCTGGTGGACCGGTGGCATGGGGTTTGTCCTGAAGTCTCCGGGAGGGGCCGTACTGCTTGTGGATAACTACGCCGGACCTGCCCACTACACAGAATATGAATATTGCGGTGTATGCCGCACGAGCGGGTCACCGACCATTGACTGGCTGCGTTTGAATCCCCAGGTAATCGATATCTTCGGCTTCAAGACCCTGGATGGGGTATTCTGCAGCCACCAGCACGCCGACCATACCGATATCTATACGCTGAAGGCCGCCACCCAGACCGCCGACTGCAAATTCTACGCACCGCTCTCCTCGGTCGAACGGATGCGCCTGTTCCAGGTTCCGGAGGAGCGTATCGAGCTTGTCCGCCCAGGGCAGAGCTTCCAGATCAAGGACGTGACCATAGACGTTCTACCCAACTACGACCGTATCGCCACCATGACCGGTGGTCCAGGAGTCGAGGTGACGCCAGGGATGCGGCGCCCGTTCGATGACGTAGCGGTAACCTTCTTCTTCAAGATCGGCGGGGTAAATCTCTGCCACCTGGCGGATACACTCTACCAGAATGCTTACGTCACCTTCAAGAAATACAATATCGATGTGGTCACATTCAATATCGGCTCGAACGCTCCAGGTGCAACCGATAAGATGACGCCGTACGATGCTGTGCGCGCCACTGAGATGGTCGGCGCAAAGGTTGCCATGCCGCTGCACTGGGACAACTGGGGTAACACCCAGGTCGATCCAGCAGAGGTGGTCGAGATTGCCAAATGGCGTCTGCCGGATATCAACGTGATTCTGCCTCAGTGGGGGGTCAAGTGGTTGTACCCGCTGCAGGCGAATCTGCCCAAGATGAAGTACAACGACTGGCGTGAGCGCTACCGCCCCGAATACTCATGGGAATATGGTGAGCCTGCCCGCAAAGCTGCAGAGGAGCGGGGTGAGTTCATACCTTATTAAATCTTCACAGCCGCAGGAGACCGCGGCTGCGCCGATCTAAGTCGTCGGCAGTCTATCGTCTATTGGTCGCGCAGGCTGGAAAAGGTGACCAGCCAGACCAGCAGTCTGCCAGGAGGTTAAAAAGTGAAAAACGTTCAATACTTCTCACCGGCATCCCTGGAAGAAGCCCTCCAGCTGCTCGAAGAGCATGGTTCAAGCCTCAGTGTCTTGGCCGGTGGCACTGATCTGGTCCGTGACATGAACCTGGAATTCAAGATTCCTGACGGCATCATGTGGATCGGCAAGTTGAACCTTGAGTACATCATAGAGGAGGCTGAAGTCATCCGCATTGGAGCGGGAACGCGCATGCAGACTGCCGCCAGTTCGCCTGTCTTGCAGAAGAAGGCCAGCGCGGTTGCCAGAGCGGCTGGTAAGCTCGCCAGCCCTCCCGTCCGTTCGCTGGCAACCCTGGGAGGCAACCTGTGTACAGCTTCACCGGCGGCGGATTGCGGCTGTGCTTTATTGGGATTAGGAGCGCAGGTAGCGCTGACCAGCAAGGATGGTCAGCGGGTTGTGCCGCTGGTCGAATTCTACACCGGCCCCAATCAAACGGTGCTCCGTCCGGATGAGCTTTTAACCGAGATACTGGTCAAGCCCCACGCGCAGGGCGAAGGCTCGGCTTACCTGAAAATCGGCAGGCGCCAGGCGATGACCCTGGCGGTCATCAATGCCACCTCTCGGGTTAAGTTGGATGCGGCGGGTAATTGTGAGGCTGTCCATATCGCAGTAGGTGCAGCAGCGCCGACCCTGGTGCGAATTATGCCCGCTGAAGCCCTGCTCACCGGTCAGCCTCTTACCGAGGCTGCAATCCGGGAAGCCGGGGAGCTGGCAGCCAGCGAGATCAAGCCGATCAACGATGTGCACGGCACCGTCTGGTACCGCCGCAAAGTGGTACCCGTACTTGTCGAGCGCACGCTGCGGGAAGCAGCCAACATAAACGGAGGAATCCAGTGATGGTTAAGTACACGATCAACTTTACATTAAATGGGCATCCGGTATCGGTGGAAGCCCCGGCGACAACAAATTTACTGACCTTACTGCGAGATTACCTGGATGTTACCAGCGTGAAGTTTGGCTGTGAGCAAGGAAACTGCGGTGCTTGCACCATCATCGTCGATGGCGAAGCGGTGAATTCATGCCTGGTGTTAGCACAGACCGTCGAAGGTCGTGAAGTGGTAACTGTAGAAGGCATCGGAAAGCAGGAAGATCCACATCCACTGCAGATTGCCTTCACAGAATACTATGCTGCTCAATGCGGCTTCTGTACGCCTGGAATGCTCATGGCCTCCAAGTCATTGCTGGATCACAATCCTCACCCCACCCGAGACGAGGTCGTGGATGGCATCGTGGGGAACGTGTGCCGGTGCACTGGATACAACAAAATCATCGAAGCTGTGCTGGCTGCAGCAGAAGAGATGGTCTAGGTGGAGGAAGCCAACATGGATGAATATACATACGTAGGAAAGCGTCTGCCCAGGTACGATGGGATGCAGCACGTATTGGCCAAGACGCGTTATATCAACGATATCCGCTTGCCCGGCATGCTGCACGTCAAAGCCTGGAGAAGTCCGGTGCCGTCTGCCGGGATACTCAATGTCGATGTGAGCAAAGCAGAAAGCCTGCCAGGTGTGGTGAAAGTCATCACCTGGAAAGATGTCCCCTATAATCGCTATGGCTTTGCCGCGGACTACCCTGTACTGGCAGAAGATGAAGTGCGCTATATCGGACAGGAAGTTGTGGCAGTGGCTGCTGAAGACGTGGACACTGCGATGGAAGCCCTCTCGTTGATCGAAGTCGAACTGGAAGAGCGCGAGCCGCTGCTGGATCCGCTTAAGGGTATGGAGCCAGATTCTGTGCAGGTGTCACCCGAGGGGAACTTCGTCTACTTTGGCGACAAACCGGTGCGCCAGATACGCAAAGGTGATGTAGAGACTGCCTTTGCCCAGGCAGATTACATCGTTGAGAACTATTTCCGTACAGCTGCCCAGGAGCACTGCCCGATCGAGACGCAATGTGGGATTGCCCAGACGGACGCCATGGGGCGTACGCACGTTTATAGCATGAGCCAGGCGATCTGGTTCAATAAAATGTGGTTGGCGCCGATACTAAAGAAACCCCAATCCATGGTTCACATCATGGGCGGAGTTGTCGGCGGCGGTTTCGGGTCGAAGAACGACCCGCACACCGACTTGATCTGCTCCGTGCTGTCACTGTACACCGAAAACCGTCCGGTGAAATGGCTCTGGACGCGAGAGGAAGAGTTCACCTCCTCCACGCATCGCGGCAGCATGCACATGTTCTTCAAAGACGGTGTGATGAAAGATGGTCGTATTATCGCGCGTCAGGTGCGTTCTATCCGTGATGGCGGCGGTTATATCCTGACCAATGATTATGTAGGTTCCAAGCATGCTTACGGCGTTGCCGGTCCTTATAACATTCCCAATGTCAAAGTTGACACTTATGTCATCTTGACGAACAAACGTCCAGTCAGTTCGATGCGAGGCTTCGGCCTGTACCAGGCTTCATTTGCCGACGAAGTGCAGATTGAGAAGATAGCTAAGACGATCGGCATGGACTCATGGAAGATCCGGTTTATTAACGCAGTGCGTGATGGTGATACCTCGTCTACACAGGCAGAGTTGCACAGCTGCGCCTTGATCGAAGTCATGCAGGCTGCCGCAGAGCGAGCCGGTATCAAACTGGATGATGATCTCCTGAATATGTCATCGAAGGTCAGGCTGGAGGTATAAATGGCTAAAAAACGTGGAACTGGTATCGCAGCAGTCTGGTATCCAACCGGCTTGAGCGGCGGTGGTGATCCCAGCCAGGCGATCGTAAAAATGCAGCTGGATGGCAGTGTGGATGTCGTCATCGGCAGCGTTGATATTGGCGAGGGAATTCGTACCGTTGTGCGCCAGTTTGCAGCAGAAGAATTGGGCGTGCCGATCGAGAAAGTGAGTGTGACCCTGGTCGATACGGACAGCAGTCCGTGGGATACCGGCACCTTCGCAAGCCGCCTGACTCACCAGACCGGCAACGCGGTCTTGCAGGCAGCGCGCGAGGCGCGAAAAGTCTTGTTCGAGATTGCCGGAAAAAAACTTGGGGTTGAACCTGATACACTAGTGGCAGAGGACGGGATGGTGGTCGTACGCGATTTTCCAGAGCAGGCAATTCCTATTGCTGATATCGCCAATTCAGCCATCTGGGACGAGCAGCTGATTATTGCTGGACGCGGTTCTTTCGGTTGGCCTACGGCGGTCGTTGATCCGGAGACTGGCGAAGGCGAGCCTCTGCATAACATGGCCTATGGTGCTACGGTGGCTGAGGTGGAAGTCGATACCGAGACAGGTCAGGTTGTTGTCCTGAAGCTGGTCAGTGCCTACGACTGCGGCAAAGCCATCAATCCTCTGCTGGTAGAAGGGCAGATCGATGGCGGTGCCGCCGGTGGATTGGGCTCTGCGCTCTATGAGGAATTACACCCTTACTATCCGACCCTCGATCATTATCCGACCGGCTTCTTCTCCTATATGCTGCCCACCGCCAAAGACGTTCCCGCGCTTGACGCAGTCATTGTAGAGATGACCTCTGAAACCGGGCCGTATGGTGCGAAAGGCATCGGTGAGATGACAGCTAACTCTCAGGCACCCGCCATCGTCAATGCGATATATAACGCGATTGGTGTTTGGATTACCGATGTGCCGGCAACACCCGAGAAGATCCTGCGTGCCCTGGAAATGAAAGAATCTCAAGCCGGGTAGATCACCTGATGAGGAGAGGTATATGACTGACAAGAGCCTGAAGGTTGGCATAATTGGCACCGGATTTATCGGCCCAGCACATGTGGAAGGTTTAAGGCGTCTGGGTATTGAGGTCTCCGGAGTGTTAGATATCAGCCCGGATATGGCTCGCTCTAAAGCTGATAGCATGCATATCGAACGGGTATACACCAGCCTGGATGAGTTGTGTTCAGACCAAGACCTGGATGTCATCCACATTACTTCTCCCAATTATCTACACTATGAGCATTCAAAAGCTGCGCTTCTGGCGGGGAAGCATGTTGTCTGCGAGAAGCCGCTGGCGATGGATTCAAACCAATCTGCTGAGCTGCTTGCACTGGCAGAGCAGAAGGGATTGGTACATGCGGTCAACTTTAACCTCCGTTTTTACCCCCTTGTAAACCAGGCGCGCGCCATGCTTCGGGCAGGAGACCTGGGTGATGTGCATATCATCCAAGGTTCATACCTGCAAGATTGGCTGCTGCTGCCGACCGATTGGAACTGGCGCCTGGAGCCTGAGCTGGGTGGGGCCATGCGTGCAGTAGCCGATATCGGCTCTCACTGGCTGGATTTAATGGGTTTTATCAGCGGGCTGAAGATCGAAGCAGTGCTGGCAGATTTTGCCACATTCTTGCCTGTCCGGCAGAAGCCGATGTCATCGATAGAGACTTATGGTGGGAAGCTGCAGACGGCTGTTGAATATGAGCCTCAGACTATTCATACCGAGGATTACGCCAGCATTCTATTGCGGTTCAAGGGTGGCGCGCGGGGTGTGGTGACTGTCTCCCAGGTCAGCGCAGGTCGCAAGAACCGGTTATATTATGAGATCGATGGCGCAAAGTCTGCCCTGTCCTGGGACTCCGAACGCCCGAACGAGATGTGGATTGGTCATCGAGAGCGTCCGAATGAGCTGCTGATGAAAGACCCCTCCCTGCTTTCAGACGAAGCCCGGCAGTTTACGTCCTACCCTGGCGGGCACAATGAGGGTTTCCCGGATACCTTCAAACAGCATTTTATGGCTGTTTATCGGTATATCAGAGCCGGCGATTTCACTGCCGAGCCCGATTTCCCCACTTTTAGGGATGGGCATTATGGCCTGGTAGTGGGCGAAGCGATCCTAAAAAGCGCCCGGGAAGGGCATTGGGTCAACCTGTCATAGCCCCGCAGTTTTCAAAACGATAACAAAATAATCAGGAGAGCAATCATGAAACTTGGATTGATGAGCGCCGCACTGCCAAACCTATCCTTGCAGGAACTGGCCGACTGGGCAGCCGAAAATGGATTTGAGATGCTTGAGATTGCCTGCTGGCCCCCCGGTAAAGCAGACCGCCGCTATGCAGGCGTTACTCATATTGATGTAACAGACTTCGATGCCTCGAAGGCAAAAGCAGTCCAGGAAACAGTTAGAAATGCTGGTCTTGAGATCTCATCGCTCGGGTATTATCCAAACCCACTGCACCCTGATCCCAACCATCGAGAGATGGTAATCGCACACCTGAAGAAGGTCATCGAGGCAGCGGAGTTATTAAATGTACCCATCCTCGGCACCTTTGTCGGTAGGGACAAATTTAAAACCCTGGAGGATAATTGGGTTGAATTCGAGAAAGTCTGGCCGCCGATTGTAAAATTTGCGGGCAAGCATAACGTAAAGATAGCTATTGAAAACTGCCCCATGATCTTCTCTAATGATGAATGGCCTGGCGGAGATAACCTGGCAATCTCGCCTGCTATATGGCGCAAGATGTTTGAGATCATCCCTGATGAGAATTTCGGTCTGAACCTTGATCCATCACATATGATCTGGCAGTTCATCGATTACGTACGGACGGTGTATGACTTTGGCGACCGTATCTTCCATGTCCACGCTAAAGACCTGCGCATTGACCGTGAACAACTCTATCAGCGGGGAGTCATGTCCCTCGGTATGGGTTGGCAGGTTCCCCGCTTGCCGGGTCTGGGTGATGTGAATTGGGGGCAGTTCATCAGCGCGTTATATGGTGTTGGCTACGATTACGTGATCAGCATAGAACACGAAGACCGCGCTTTTGAAAAAACCGAAGAACTGGTCAAACGGGGCTTTCTCATCTCGCGTGACGTGCTGAAGCCATATCTTCATTGACGGATGATGGCAGCAGAGTGCTCGGATCGCAAATCTAAGTAAAGTCACAATAAATCTGAAAGGTTAGTAGTGACGACTTCAGTCATTACCGGTCGTAATCAATGACTGAAGTCATTACTACGACTATTCGGTACTCTTTTGCCAGTATTTAGTAGAAGGTAATATAATACCCCGTAATGTCTGATGTGACTCGTAATGAAGGTAAAGGGCATGTGGTCGGTTCTATCCGCGTGCCGGTAATCGCCGGGAATACCAGCCAGTATATCCCCCGAGAACAATTCTACATCCAACCCCCGCAAGGCTACCTCGAGAAGCTGGCTTATGGTGTCGTCCATAATCTTCCTGTGCTGCTCATCGGAGAGACTGGGGTTGGGAAGACGATGAGCGTTCGCTATCTGGCCTCATTGACCAATAATGGGTTGAGGCGGGTGAACCTGAATGGCGCCACGACCGTCGATGAGTTCCTCGGTAAATTGCTGATTAACGAACAGGGTACCTATTGGGTGAACGGTGTACTGGTCGATGCTATGCTGGCAGGGGATTGGATCCTGCTGGACGAGATCAATGCCTGTCTGCCTGAGATCGCCTTCAGCCTGCATTCCCTGCTGGACGACGACCGGATGGTCGTGCTGATGGAATATGATGGGCGCATTGTCCGGCCGCATCCGCATTTCAGGCTGTTCGCCAGCATGAACCCCAGCGAAGAAGGTCGCTACGGCGGAACTAAAACATTGAACGAAGCTTTGCTGGACCGCTTCCCGGTGGTTGTCCGAATGAATTACCTGCCGGAAGCCGAAGAGGTCGAAGCAGTCATGTCTCAGAGCGGAAACAGCGACCGCCAGGTGGTTGAGCGGATGGTGCAAGTCGCCAGGGATGTGCGGGAAGCGATCCAAAACGAGAAGGTATTCGGCTCATTCAGCACACGCCGGGTGGTGGATTGGGCGCGCATGTCGCTGACCTTCGATGTACTCGAGAGCGCGCGCTATACCGTGTTGAGCAAGCTGAGTAAATACGATGCTGAGGCAGTGGAAGACATTATTGGCCTCTACTTCTGAGAACTCCCCTGACCCTGCCGTAGAAAACCGAAGGGCTCGCCTGGAACGGCTTCTCCAGATCGCCAGCCGCGATTTCGAGCTGCGTTTCGATTTTGGCAGCCGCGATCTGGTCGGAGAGAGCCAGATTGTGATGAAAGCAGGTGCACTTGAAGCATCTGCATTACGCCTGGATACCCTCAAGGGACGGGCATTAAATCTGTTGGGTCACCAGCTATCTCAAGGCTGGACCTGGTACGAAGCCGCCTTGAGGCAGGAAACGCTGGGGCGTCCGCTGTTCACTTCATTCTGGCACGCGCTGGAGGATGCCCGGGTCGACAACTGGTTTATCAGCCGCTGGCCAGGAACTGCGAAATATTTCGACTCGGCGCTGCTGCCAATCCGTAACAGTGTACTGTTCCGCAGGCAATCGGTGGCTGGACAGCTTGAGCAAGGCCTATACCTGGAGGGGCGCGGCTACAGAGATGTGAACTATATACGAAAAGTGAAATCTGCACTCCAGCAAGTCGCAGGAGAAGTCTCGCGAGGGGCGCATGGTGTGAGCGCTCAGGAGTCCTATGATGCGATGCTGGTCATCTACCCTGTGCTAGCGTACCTGCTGCAGCCGGAATTGGAGCGCATGCAGGAGAGTCGCCAGCAAGAGGATCAAAGGGGGAAGCAGACAGAAGGGGATGAAAATGAGAGGCTGGAAGATGCGCCTGATGAGTCGCAGCCGGAATTCGTAGAAAGCGAACAATTATTCGAGGCCAGCTTACTCGGTGAGCAGCGCGAATTCCCAGAATGGTTCCGACCGGGTTCGGCTCCCTGGTTCGAGCGTGACCTTGGCGTGAAAGAGGTGCACCCCAGCGCCGTGAGAATCCCCCGACAGACAATCGTTGACCCGCCGCAGGGCGACCCGTTCGTCTACCAGCAGATCAGGATTGAGATCCAGCGCGAGGCCGGCTACCTGGCACACCGGCTGACCAACCTGATCCGTGAAGAGGTCTATCTCAGGTATGCCGGCAACTATCGCACTGGAAGGCTGAACAAAGCCAAGTTGTGGAAGCAGCGGATCGGTAATTATCGCCTGTTCCAGCGCATGATCACGGGGATGAGCCAGGCTGTGG
This sequence comes from Chloroflexota bacterium, assembly GCA_032124675.1. Classification (GTDB taxonomy): domain Bacteria; phylum Chloroflexota; class Anaerolineae; order Anaerolineales; family UBA4823; genus JAQBDA01. Next base: position 16,966 of record JAQBDA010000093.1, on the reverse strand, counting down.
CTTTTTCCCTGTTGGTGGACGAGAGCGCCAGCATGAAGGGTGGGGAAAAATACAAACTGGCGATGAAGGCCGCTATCCTGCTGGGTGAGACCCTGGATTTTGTTGGCGTACCGGTTGAGATTGTCGGTTATACCACTCAGGATTATGAAGCCCGGGCAGCCATGCAGCTGGGTCTTGTTCCTGCCAGCAATTACCGCACAACACGCTGCAGTCCTCTGGAACACCGCATCTACAAACGCTTCGATGAGCCGTTCCGCATCGCTCGCCATCGCTTGACAGGTATCGAGCCTCGCCACAACAACTGGGATGAGGAGCACCTGATATTCGCCAACCAGCGCCTGCAGGCGCGGCCCGAGCGGCGGAAAGTCCTGCTTGTCATCAGTGATGGACAGCCTAATGGCGATGCGAACTACATGATCGAGACGGTAAAGAGGATCGAGAGCTCTGGCTCGAATATCGTCGGTTTCGGCATCGGGGCGGAGTTTGTGAACGATATATACAGCGATGCAATTGTTGTCGAGGATTTCCGTCAGATGGCTGATGAATTATTCCAGGTGCTGGCGCGCGAGTTCCGTTCGATAGCTGTCTGACAGAGCGCCTACAACCATCCCGCAATCGAACCGATACTATCCAGGTGACCAGTAGCAATTCCTGCTGTTGTAGGATGTGTCGATCCTGACATTCTGATAGGATTAATCTGGTCATAATCCATAAATTTCACCTTGCTCCTCGCAACTTGAAGATGAGATTGCCGTATATTAATGATGATAGAGCATGACCACCTGAGTTTCGAATGGATTAAACAAACAATTTACGGTATTGTGATGCAGCAAATATGCAGGCTTGATATGATCGGGAGGTTAGCGGCGTATGGCTAGATTATTCGGTCGTGGAAAGAAGAACGGCAAGAATGGTGATGTCGTCTCCGGTAATGAAAATGGCTCAATGATCCAGCTGCGTGATATTGTCAAGACATTTTCGACCGCTGCGGGAGATTTCACCGTATTGAAGGGTATCGATGTTGATTTCAATCCCGGCGAATTTGTTGGTATTATCGGTAAGTCGGGCAGCGGAAAGTCCACCCTAATTAATATGATCACCGGCATCGACCGGCCGACTTCGGGCGAGATCGTCATCAATGATTTTGCCGTACACCGCATGAGTGAAAACCGGCTGGCAGTCTGGCGCGGGCGCAACCTGGGCATCGTCTTCCAGTTCTTCCAGCTCTTACCCATGCTGTCGTTGCTGGAAAACATCATGCTGCCGATGGATTTCTGCAATATGTACCCCGGTCGCCAGCGCAAGGAGCGCGCCTTGGAGCTTCTGCGCATGGTAGAAATGGAAGACCACGCTTACAAGCTGCCCACCGCCATTTCTGGCGGACAGCAGCAGCGGGTTGCCATCGCTCGCGCTCTGGCGAACGACCCGCCCATCCTGCTGGCAGATGAACCGACGGGAAACCTGGATTCGAAGACTGCTGAAGTGATTTTCAAGATATTCGAGGACCTGGCCCAGCAGGGTAAGACGGTCATCATGGTTACCCACGATTCAAGCCTCGCCCAGCGTGTCTCCCGTACGCTGCTGATTGTGGACGGTGAGATCGTCAACGAGTACATCGCCCGAGCGCTTCCGCAGCTCAGCCACCAGCAGCTCCTGGATGCCACCCATAATCTCCAGCCCCTGACCTACGCGCCCGGTGAGACGATCCTCAAGGAAGGTGAGCCGGGTGACCGCTTCTATATCGTCACCAAGGGTCGGGCTGAAGTGGCGCTCAAGCATCCTGGGGGTACGGATGTAGTGGTCATGCGACCGGGACCGGGTGAATATTTTGGAGAGGTGGAACTGATGCGCGGCGGGCATAATATAGCTACCGTCCGTGCATTGACCGACGCACCGGTTGAGGTGGTGTCCCTGGACCGGGAGGCATTCGTGAATCTGACGTCGGAATCGGATGCCACCCGTGACGCACTGGCGCACATCGCCGACCGCCGGGCTGCGGAGAACGTCGACCTGCGCAATGGGAGCGCCAAATGAGCCGCCCGCGCTGGTCCAAGATATTCCATGACCTGTGGGATCATAAGGCACGTACCCTGCTGGTGATGCTCACAATCGCGGTGGGTGTCTTTGCAGTCGGCTTCGTCGGCGATCTGTTCTTTATCACCCTGCCCGATCTGGACAGGAACTACCAGGTAGCCAATCCCCATGCGGCGATCATCTACACCGACCCCTTCAATGATGACCTGCTGCCATCATTGGAGCGAGTGCCCGGGGTTGGCGAGGTAGAAGGGCGCAGTGGGGAGTCCGCACGTATTCTGGGACCGGGGGGAGATTGGTTAACGTTTGTCCTCTCGGGCATACCGCCTGTCGACCAGATTCAGGTCTCGAAACTCAAGCCGGAAATCCCGGGAGGTGTACTCACGCCCTTAGACGAGAAAGAGGTATATCTGGATCGCTCGGTGCGCTCAGTGCTGCAGGTGAGTCCGGGGGATTACATCACCATCGAGCTGGCTGATGGCACCCGGCGCGAGCTGCGAGTCGCGGGCTTCGTCTTCGATGTGACCGTGCCGCCTTATATTTTCGCTCAGGCTGTCTATGCGTATGCTTCGCCAGAAACCCTGGTCTGGATGGGAGGTACGCGGGATTACAGCCAGGTCTATCTCACGGTGGAGGAAAACAAGCGCGACGAAGACCATGTCCGGGCAGTAGCGGAGGCCGTTGCGGATAAAATCGAGCAGAGTGGGCGCACGGCCTATTTTACCTTCGTCTTCCAGCCCGGCAGGCATTTTGCCGCTGACATCACGGCCTCTCTAGGGGCGATGATGATGTTCCTGGGATTGCTGTCAGTTGGCTTGAGCGCATTCCTGGTGGTCAACACCCTGAACGCATTGCTCAACCAGCAGGTGCGCCAGATTGGGGTGATGAAGGCCATCGGGGCTGCTACCGGTCAGCTGGTCGTCATGTACCTGGTGCTGACTATCTTCTACGGGCTGTTGGCTCTGGCGGTCGCCATTCCCTTTGGGGCACTGCTGTCATCCATGACCGGCGGGGGGATCGCCACGTTCTTGAACTTTAACCCCAGCCCGTTCCACTTTGCACCTCAGAGCATCCTGCTCCAGGTATTTGTAGCCCTGGTCATCCCCGTCGCAGCAGCGACTTTGCCGGTATATAAGAGCACCCGCATCACTGTGCGGGAAGCCATCACCAGCTACGGCCTTGGGCGAGGGACCTATGGGAGAAATCTGCTCGACCGCATCATGGAGCGGATCAGAGGCTTGCCTCGCCCGTTCCTGATCTCGATCCGCAATACCTTCCGCCGTAAAGGGCGCCTGATCCTGACCCTGTCTACTCTGGTCTTAGCCGGAGCGATATTCATCGGCGTCTTCAGCTTGCGGGCTGCCATGACCAGCGCGATCAACGAGACCTTTGGCTATATACTCAGCGATGTCAATGTCGGGTTTGGTCGTCCATACAGATTGCAGAAGGTGCATGCCATGGCGATGAGTGTACCAGGGGTAGTCAAGGCTGAAGCCTGGGGCGGCGCGCTGGGTTCAGTGCTGCAGGAGGACCAGGAAACCGGCACGCAGGTCAGCTTTTATTCCCCCCCGGCAGACTCCAACCTGATCAAAGCCACCCTGATCTCCGGCAGATGGCTGCTCCCGGATGATGAGAATGCCATTGTCATCGGCAATCATCTGATTGCACTGCGTCCAGAATTGAAGGTCGGTGATGAGGTCGTTATCGATATTGACGGGGTAAAAAATACCTGGCAGATCGTGGGCATTTACCGACTGGTAGGGAATGCTATCCCGCCGATCGTTTACGCCAACAACGAATATCTTTCCAAAATTGCTCATTTCCAGAATATGGCGGGCAGCCTGCGGGTGGTCACCGAGCAGCATGACCCGCTGTTCCAAAAACGCGTCGCGCGCGATCTGGAAGCAGTATTCCGGGCTGAAGGCATCGATGTGAGCCAGGTGATCATCGGCTCCGACTTGATCCGTGCCAATACCTCGACGCTGGATGTGCTGGTGCTCTTCTTGATGATCATGGCAGTACTGATCGCCGTGGTGGGCGGTCTGGGGATGACCTCGACGATGAGCATCAACGTGTTCGAGCGCACGCGTGAGATCGGTGTAATGCGGGCTATCGGCGCATCGAACGGGGCAATTCTGCGATTGGTGATCGTGGAAGGGATGATCATCGGCGTGATAAGCTGGATTTTTGGCACTATTCTTGCGGTACCAATCGCGATAGCATTAGATTATGCAGTTGGGATCAGCATCCTGAAAAGCCCGCTGAAATATGTTTTTTCGCTGGACGGTTTCTTGATCTGGCTGGCATTGGTGATTGTCATCTCCGGACTGGCCTGTACACTGCCGGCGCGCAATGCCGTCAGGCTGACCGTCCGCGAGGTCCTGGCTTACGAATAATATGGATTCATATCATCATCAATCAGGAGAATAAGGTCATGAGAAAAACGAGCCTATCCTTAACCATCGTTGCACTGGTCGTATTTGGGCTGACACTGGCGGCTTGCCAGTCCGGAGGGCTGCCAGGTTCGGGGGATGGCACACCGACTACAGTTCCGGTAGTCGTTGCGGATACCGGCATCGTCGTCGACGGTCGATTGGTGCCGCGCGAGACCGTGGCGATTGCCTTCAACAGTTCTGGGGAAGTAGCAGAGGTGTTGATCGAGGAAGGGGATACCGTCAAGACCGGCGATGTGCTGGCGAGGTTGGGCAACCGGGAGCCGCTGGAAGCAAGCATAGCTGGTTCTAAGTTAGAGCTGGCAGCCGCCCAGCAAGAGCTGCTCATTGCCCGAGACGCGCGCGAGCAATTGTACAGAGATCTCCCGGAACGCCTGACCCAGGCGCTTCAAGGGCTGACTACAGCCAAGGACGAACTGCGTAAAGCAACCATAAAGAACGATAACATTAGTTCTCCCGCCTCGACCGCTGATCTCAACGAAGCGCGGGCCAACTTGGCAGTCGCTGAGAACCGGTTGGAAAAAGCCGAAGATGACTTTAAGCCCTATGAAAAGAGATCGGAGACCAATCTGCAGCGAGCCTATTATCTGAGCAAGCTGGCTGACGCACAGCGTAAGCACGAAGCGGCGGTGAAGAACCTGAACAAGCTGCTTGGGGGTACCAGCGTGTTCTTCGAGTCGCAGGCTGAGGCAGAATTGAGGATCGCCGAGGAGCGGCTGAACCTGGCTCAAGAGGATTACGATAAGCTCCAAGAGGGTCCAGACCCGGACGAGCTTGCCATCATCGATGGACGCATCGCCACCGCGGAAAGCCGGATTGCTGCGGCCGAAGCAGCCATCACCTCTACTGAGGCAGCCCTGGCTGACCTGGAGCTGCGCGCCACGATCGATGGCACCGTAGTCGAGATGGATCTGATCGCCGGGCAGCGGGTTACACCGGGGTTGGAGGTGTTGCGGCTGGTGGATTTCTCGCAGTGGTACGTCGAGACAGACAACCTGACCGAGATCGAAGTTGTCGATATCGCCCTTGGCGACCAGGCCTCGATCACTCCGGACGCTTTGCCTGATCTGGTGCTGAGTGGTGTGGTGGAAACGATCAGCGATTTGTACGAGGAGAAGCGCGGCGATGTCACTTATACCGCCCGCATCCGGCTGAATGACGACGACCCGCGCCTGCGCTGGGGTATGACGATGGCGGTAGTCTTTGAGAATAAATAAGGGATCATCAATTCACGATTTAGCCCAAACCGCTTGACTGGATTTCCTGTCCTCCTGTAGAATGATCTCAGGGGACACGCGGATGAAGCATCAAGCTGGACATCGAGATGGTCGATCAGGAAGCTTTCGCCACACGCTGAAACTGGTAGGGTTTTGTTGGTTCGCATTCTGTCTGGCGCATCCGGCATCACTGGATGCGCCAGCTTTTTTAACTGCCGCCAGCAACACTGCGGATTTCGTGCCGGTATGTACCATCCAGGGACATGGGGGTGTCTCGCCGTACGCCGATCAGCTCGTGCGTACTTCCGGGGTGGTGTATGCCGATTTCGAAGGTCTCCCTGCCCAGGGTTTCTATCTCCAGCAGCAGGACTGCGACGCGGAGACTGATACATCGGATGGTATCTTCATTTTCCTTGCGGATGGTTCGGATACTGTCAGCATCGGCGACTACGTGGAAGTCAGCGGGACGGTTGAGGAATACCACGACCAGACTGAGATCAAGTCAGACGCCAGCAGTATTCATATCGTTTCGCATGGCAGCCCGCTGCCTGCCCCGGTGGAGCTGGCTCCCCCGCAGGCGAACCCGGCTGCCCAGGATTATTTCGAATCTCTGGAAGGCATGCACGTCCGTATGGACCAGGCGCGGGTTGTCGGGCCAACGGACAGTGCGAATGATACCTGGGTGGTCAATGCAAGCCTGGGCATCGAGCGCGTATTTAATGATGACGTCGAAGGGACCGGCGCAATCGTCCGCGTGAGCAGTCAGGGTTTATTCCAGATCACTCCCCAGGCGAAGACAGGCGACCGAGTCACAGTCTTGCAGGGGGCACTGGATGGCTCAGACGGGGTCTACACCATGCACCTGGTTGCATCCCCCAGTCTGTACCCTGGGGATTTAACTCAGGAGGATGGTGTACAGCCATTGGAGCAGGGCTTCACGCTGGCTGCCTTCAACCTGGCAAACCTGTTCGACAGCCTCGATGACCCGCTTACAAACGACAGCGTTCTACCGGCAGCCGAGTACCAGCGCCGGCTGCAGAAACGCGCCCTCGCAATCCATGACATGCTGGCAGAGCCTGATATCCTGGTGGTCCAGGAAGCTGAAAATCTGTCCGTTCTCCTGGCACTGGCGAATCACCCCGAGATCGAAGCGCAATACGGCATCGTCTGGGAGGATGGTCCAGACCCGCGCGGCCTGGATATCGCTTTGCTCTACCGTCTTGACAAGGTAGCTTTGTTGGGATATCAGGTAATGCAAGGATGCACAGATCTCATCGACGGGCTTGGACCGGATGGCAACGGGGACGTGCAGCAGCCTGCGAACAGCCAGACCTGCGATCTGAACGGTGACGGCGTCCCAGATGGCAACCTTCTGTTCTCACGCCCGCCATTGGTAGTGAAATTACGAGTGGCGAGTGGCGAATTGCAGAATACTGGCACGCTGCAAACTACCGATTTGACCATAATTGCCAACCATTGGAAATCGAAAATTCAGGATACTGCTGAGGTTCAGTATACATTGCCTCGGCGCGTTGAGCAGGCGCAGTATGTCGCCGGATTGGTGCAGAGCGAGAAAAGCCGGGGGGATAGTGCCCTTCTCATCCTCGCCGGGGATCTGAACGACTATCCGGACTCAGAGCCAATCTCGCTTTTGAAATCGACCGGTCTGCGGGATATGACTCTAGATATGCAAAAGAGCAGCCGTTATTCCATGATCTATCGAGGAGTCTCGCAGGTGCTGGACTATGTTATGGAGGTGCCGACCATCCATTACGGGGCAGCGCGGGTGGATATGCTGCATATCAATGCTGATTTTCCAGCGGTCTTTGGGGTTGTCGATGGGATCGTGTTCCGCAGTTCCGACCACGATCCGGTGTGGGTCAATATGCTCCAGTTCTCCAGCTTCGTATTCTTGCCGCAGATATCGCAGGCTGAGCAGGATTGATAAACATTTATTGTGGCTGAATGAAGAACGTGGACGAACGCCATCCCCACCGAGTTCAGAGGAATGTCAGGGTTGCGATCTTGACGATAATTCTGAGGATTCTCGCGGCCTGCACGGCTGCCGCTGCTGCGGCACTCGTGCTTGCTCTGGCAGTCCCTGGTGCTGTGGGCAGCCGCTTCGCATCCACGCCGAACTTCCTGCCGGAGATGTTCCAGCGTTGGCCCACCCCGACAGCCACACCGCTGCCTGGCTACCTGCTGATCACCGAAGTGATGTACGACCCAGATCGAAACGAGCCGGGCGCGGAATGGGTAGAAATCTACAACCCTGGGAGTACCGCAGTCGATTTGCATTACCATAAACTGGGTGATGAGGAGACATTGGGCGGACCGGAGGGGATGTTCCAGTTCCCTCCCGGTGCGGTGTTGGCACCTGGAGAGGTGATCATCGTGGCTAACCAAACGGTTGCTTTTTACGAAGTTTTCAAGCTGCTGCCCGACTATGAGATGTATGAATCGCACCCCTTCATCCCCAACATGCTGAAATATGCTTCCTGGACCGGTGGCAATGTCGAGTTATCCAACGGGGGTGACGAAGTGCTGCTGCTGGACATGCAAGACGAGCGGGTCGATGCGCTTTCCTGGGGCGATTCGAGTTTTGAACTTGACCCTCCCATCGAGAAGGTTCAGCAAGGGCATTCGCTGGAACGGCTACCAGCGGACATTGATACCAATTCTGCGAACGATTGGTCAGACCAGGAACTGCCAACACCAGGTAAGGTCGATCTGAGCCGCCCAACTCCTACTGCCACAGTGATCATTGGCGGGACGCCCACCCCCCAGGGTCCACTCAACCTGCTGGTCAGCGAGGTGGTCTACGACCCGCCGGGAGTCGATCCGGACGGGGAGTGGTTCGAGATCTATAATTATGGAGGGGGTGCAGCCAGCCTGGAGGGAGTGAGAATCGGTGATGAAGAGACCCAAGGAGGTGGTGAGGGGATGCTGGCTTTTCCTGTAGGCGCCATTATCGCTCCGGGTCAGGCGCTGGTGGTCGCCAACCAGGCAGTTGTGGTCAGCAGTACGTTCGGGATCAACCCGGATTACGAAGTCTATGACAGCGACCCATCCATCCCGCAGATGCTGCGCGACACGGGGTGGGGAAGCGGGGCGGTCAACTTGGGCAACAGCGGTGATGAGCTCATCCTGCTGGACTGGAACGGTTCCATCCTGGATGCGCTTTCCTGGGGCGATTCGACCTTCGCTTTCGATCCCCCCGTGCAGTTGGTCTCTACTGGTCATTCTCTGGAAAGATATCCACCCGGCTCCGATACCGACAGGGCGTCGGACTGGCGAGACCAGCCGGCACCCTCCCCCAAACAGGTCGACCTGGTCCCGCCAACCCCAACGCCTACCGCAACAGCTACGCCGGCTCCATTATCGGGCGTAGTCATCAACGAGCTGCACGCCGATCCAGACCCCGCGCAGGGGGATGCAAACGGCGATGGGGTTATAAACATCTACGATGATGAGTTTATCGAAATCGTCAATACGGCTGGTATCCCACTTGACTTCAGCAATGCCAGCCTGAATGACGCGCAAGGTCTGCGCCACACCTTCCCTCCGGGGTCGGTGGTGGGGGATGGCTGTGTGATCCTGGTGTTTGGCGGCGGGACGCCGGCAGGGGGCTTCGGGGGCAGCCTGGTGCAGGTCGCCTCCAGCGGCATGCTGGGTATGAACAACGCTGGCGATACCCTTACCCTGTACGACTCCACCGGGGTCGAGATCGCAGCCTATACCTATGGCACTGAGGGTGGTGATAACCAGTCGCTCACTCGCAGCCCGGATATCAGCGGGCCGGATCCGCTGGTCAAGCATTCCGTCGCAGCCGGGTCGGGCGGGGCGTTGTTCTCCCCAGGGACAGGCGTAGACGGGACCATGTTCCCGGGTTGTGCAGGGCCGAACCGGTAAACAAACACCCGGCTGTCAATTCAGCCGGGCGGGGGAAACTTGGACAGTAAATCTACGGTTAAGATGGGCGGCCCTGCACCTGGCGGATCACCATCACCACCTTGCCCTGGATCTCGACCGTATTGGGATCATCGATGAAGATCGGCAGCATGGTGGGGTTGGCTGGCTGCAGGCGGATGCGCCCGTTCTCCAGGTAGAAATATTTCAGGGTGGTCTCGTCGCGGTCGTTGAGCCAGATGGCGACCATCTCGCCGTTGCTGGCATCCTGGGCACGTTTCATGATAACGATATCGCCTTCGTTGACCATGGCATCGATCATCGAGTCGCCCTGTACTTCCAGGGCGAACAAGTCGTTAATGCGCTCCCGGGCGGGCAGCAGGCTTCTCGCCACATCGACCATCGATTCGGCATCGTAGTACGAGAAATCTGAGGCCGGTATGGGCAGCGGCGAACCGGCCACGATGCGCCCAAGCACCGGGACCTGCAGCACCTCTTCGACAGCCTGGCGCACCGCCTCAGCGGATTTCTTGAGCTGGGCACCGACCGAACCTACCGCCTGGACCGCGGATACCTCAGACAGGGGCTTGATCAGGCGGATGCCGCGCGAGACGCGGCCATCCCGCTCGATGTGGCCGGACTCTTCTAGCTGGTTCAGGTAATAATTCACGACCGAGGTTGAAGATATATCCGCTTTATCACAGATCTCTCGGATCGATGGGGGATAGCCGTTCTGGTTGCTGTAGCGTTCCAGTACTTCGAGTATCTTGATCTGCCGCTCGGTTAAACCTTTGGCGCGTTTTCTAGCCATCATGTCAGCTTCTCCTTTTAGCGCATTAGAACAATGCTGCGCTGAGAACATTCACCGCTCCAGACCTGTAAGAACATCAGCCGGTCGAAGCCCGAATTATTCGTTCATTTGTGCTAAAAATATAATACCCGAACATTCGTTCTGTGTCAAGGGGCATTGGTTGACGTGTTTGTAACATACACGGTGGGTGAATTAGGAAAATTGGTGATGGCATACCTGACCAGCATCGACAGCAATTTTGGTGTGGATGCGCGCGCCGTGGTCGCGCCCTAGAATGGATGGTTTGGGTTGGCTTATCGAAAGAGGATTATTGAAAATGGCGCGTTCAACGTGGAAACGCACCTTAATGTACCTTCTCGCTCAATCCGCTTTCAGCCCGATCACCAACCCGCTGCTGGGAGCTTTACGGAGCATCTTGGTTCGAACGTTGGTGAAGCCAGAATCTTGCAACCAGTCAGCGATCTCGTGCGCGGGATAGGTCTGACCCATAACCGAATTGAAAAGCTGCAAACCTTGTAACCTGGCGATGGCTTTGGATGCTGGCCCCCGCCCTTTCGAGGCAACTTGATCCATGATGACCAGGAGTCCGCCCGGTTTTAAGGCATCACTGACCCGCCGGACAAGAGTGATATTTTTTTCGGGAGGATACATATGTATGACGTTAAATAAAAAGGCAATATCGTACCCGTTCCCCAAGTCATCCATCCACATGTCTCCTTTTTGTAGATCAACGCGATCGCTCATCCCTTCCTGAGCAATTGTGGACTCTGCAACCCTCAGGGCATTGGGCCAATCGAAAACAGTGGCGCGTAGTTGCGGATATCGCTGGCAGAAGCGGACGCTGTAAAAACCGTGACCACCACCGACATCCAGGAGTCGAAGTGTTTGCGGGTTCAGGCTAACCTTCGTGACCACCTCATCCGCAGAGAGCCGAGCGCCGTCCAACATGCCAGAGTAGTATGCATCCCAGCTACCAGGATGCTGATTGAACCACTCCCATCCAGAAATTGGGGGGGTTCCTTCCCTGATAGTCTCATCCAAGTAACTGCTTCGCTCAATCACAGTGTCAAAAAACTGGAAAAGGTGGGCAATCGTGGTCGGTGAATCCAATAGCATCCATTTTTCAACCAAAGGGGTATTGGCATAACGATCCCCGACTTTTTCAAGGTAACCGATCGGCTCAAGCGCCTCCATAAGCAGGGTCATCCCTCTTTCATTAGCTTTGATTCGCCTAGCGACTTCGCTTGCTGTCAGCGGCTCTTCTTGTAAAGCCTCAAAAACCCCAAGCTTCAGTGCAGTTGAGATAGCCCGGTTGGCAATAACGCAATACATATCTAAAGTCGGTGCAGGTGCCTGGTTAAGGGTGAGCATGACTAGCCGTTCGACAAAGTTAAGCATGATTGGCATGGGAAAATTTCCTTATCTCAAAGGGTAGTCGCCTGTTCCGGTTCAACGGCTTCGAGCGTCTCCTTTAAGGTCATCAGGTTGTTCTGGATGTTCCTCTGAACACTGCGCACCACGATGGATTCAGCCAGTCTGAAAAATCCCTCAATATCCGCCACAATCCTTTGGGTTACCATTGTGCTATCACCCATAATTTCAAAGGTATAGCCTCCTGCAATCTGGAAGGGGCCTGAGGTACTGCGGTACATAAACCGTTCATTGGGATCACACGTGATGATTTCACCGGTTGTGCTGATCTGCCGCCCCATCATCTGGGTGATATATTTATAGGTCGATCCAACCTGAACCTCGCCTTCCGTGGTAATTTTTGATTCTAAAACCCCCGTCTGCCAGGTAGCGTGATTATTCATATCCTTGATAAAGGTGAATACTTCAGCAACCGGACGATTGATGATTATTTCAGCAGAAACCTTTCGTTTCGCCATTTGGGTGCTCTCCTCTTCATATAGAAAGATTATTATTGACTGATTTGTGCCTACAACAGATGCCATTTGCAGGTAAAGCAGCTCTCTTATGAGGCTACACCAATGCAAGGCATTAAAAACAAAAAACCGCGCATCTTTTATCAGCGGTTTCGGTGCAGATCAATTTTGATCAGGCGCTTTGAAGTGCCTCCGCCATCAATGTTAACCACAGCCGTGTGACAATAGCAGTATACCAACATATTTGTCACAAATCAATGACATTTGACGGATGATGTACAAGTAATATGTATCAGAAACCCATGTGAAGGGCGAATCAGGATAGCTTGTGCTGGCACTGAAACAGTCTCCACCCCCGATAATTGAAGGCTCCCTGCTCAGCGAGCGCACAGTCAAGTCGCACCTGACCAGTACCTACAGCAAATTTGATGTGGATTCGCGTGCCGCCACGGTAGTGATCGCGACGCAGAATGGGTGGTTTGGCTGAAGGGTTTTCGCGATTCGCCCACTATTAATGTTATAAACACTGGTCGACCTGAATACCGCCTAAGAAGAGGATGTATCCCCCGCACTCCCCAGTGGTGTCGAGTTTTTACCCTCATATTGGTATATCCTGTGGCATAATTGGGTGGCTGTGAATCGAGTGATCCGACCGCATGGAAACTGGCGAGCGCAGCGATAATGGGAGATGCCAATGGATTTTGAAAAGATCTGCGTCCTCGGGCTGGGATACACCGGTCTGCCCACCGCCTGCACTTTCGCTACCCACGGTTTGCAGGTAGTTGGGGTAGATACCAATCCGGTGGTCGTTGAGACCTTGCGCAACGGTGGGCTGCATATTTTTGAGCCGGGTCTGCGCACCCTGGCACAGGCAGCGATTGGCTCGGGCAGCCTGGGCATTTCAGAGACGCCGCAGCCTGCAGATGCGTTCATCATCGAAGTGCCGACACCATTTTACGAAGATAAGAGAGCAGATATGCGAGCGGTGACTTCGGCTGCTGAGGCGATCGTCCCGCATCTGCGGCGGGGAAACCTGGTGGTGCTAGAATCGACCTCACCACCGATGACCACACTTAACCTGCTGGCACCCATCCTCGAAAGGTCTGGGCTGCGGGCGGGATCTGATTTTTACCTGGCATATTCCCCCGAGCGGGTCATGCCGGGTCAGATCTTGCGGGAAATCATTGAGAATGACCGGGTTATCGGAGGGATAAATATGGCCTCTGCAGAGGCCGGTCGCGCGCTGTACGAGATCTTCGTGCGCGGCGAGATTGTGCTCACCGATTCCACTACAGCCGAGATGGTCAAGCTGATGGAGAACACCTACCGGGATGTCAATATTGCCCTGGCAATTGAGTTTTCCCATCTGGCAGAACGATTCGGGATCGATATCTGGCAAGTAATCCGCATCGCCAACCGGCACCCAAGGGTGAATATATTAAGCCCCGGACCGGGAGTGGGTGGACACTGCATCGGCGTAGACCCCTGGTTCCTGGTTGAATCGGCTCCCGACCAGACTCCGCTCATCCGCACCGCCCGCCAGGTCAACGATCTGCAGCCGGCACACGTCGTCAATCTAATCGAAACGGTCGCCAGCAAATCAGGCCTGGCCCTACAGTCTGCTCTGCAGGGAGTAAGGATCAGTCTGCTCGGGCTGACATATAAAGCTGATGTGGATGACCTGCGGGAAAGCCCGGCGGTCGCCATCGCGCAATTGCTCAGCCGATCCGGTGCAGACGTGCTGGCTTACGAGCCGAACCGGTTGGATGCTTCCTTGGCGGGCATCCGAACGGCATCCAGCCTGGATGAAGTACTCGCGGACGCAAGCCTTGTTGTGCTGCTGGTCGGTCATACATCTCTGAAGAATCTCGATCCTGTCCAGACCGCCACCATGACCCGTGCCCGGGTGCTGGTGGATTGTGTAAACGGCTGGTCCCGGCAGGAGTGGGAGGGGGCAGGGTTTAGGTTGCACAGGATCGGGGTTGGTGAGGTTCCCAGGGAGCTGGATAGCGTGAATGCCGAGCCGGGGGACGATTAATGAGGGTGCTGTCGATATTTGGAACCCGCCCGGAGGCGATAAAGATGGCGCCAGTGGTGCACCAGTTGAAGCGCACCGCCGGTATCGAATCGTTCGTCTGTGTCACCGCCCAGCACCGCGAGATGCTGGACCAGGTCCTCGACCTGTTTGGAATCGTCCCGGAGATCGACTTAAACATCATGCAGCCGGACCAGACGTTAGCCCAGGTCACATCAGCCGTGTTCAGCGATCTCGATCCTATACTGTCAGATCTCAAGCCGGATTGGATCCTGGTACAGGGCGACACGACGACCGTCATGGCGGCAGCATTATTAGGCTATTATCACCGTGTGCGGGTGGGTCACGTCGAGGCAGGACTGCGGACCAACGACAAGTGGCAGCCGTTTCCAGAAGAGATCAATCGACGCGTCGCCGGCGCAGTAGCCGACCTGCATTTTGCTCCCACAGAATGGTCACGGCAGAACCTGCTGCGCGAGAACGTGCCTGCTGAACGGATTGTCGTGACTGGCAATCCGGTGATCGATGCTCTGCAATTGGTCGCTGGAATGCCAGCGCCGACGGGTTTACACGCTTTGCTCGACCGGCTGGGTCTGCCCACTGGGTCGTCACCTGCGGCTTCGGCGGTTGGCAGACGGCTGGTGGTCATTACTGCCCACCGCCGGGAAAACTTTGGCGAACCATTACAGAATATCTGTGCAGCAATCCTGGATTTGGCGCACCAATACCAGGATCGGGTGCAGTTCGTCTACCCTGTGCACCTGAACCCGAATGTACGTGAGCCGGTCTACCGCAGCCTGGGTGGGCAGCCCAATATCACCTTACTCCCTCCGATGGATTACCTGCCCCTGGTCCAGCTGATCAAGCGCGCTGTGCTGGTGCTGACCGATTCCGGTGGTTTGCAAGAGGAAGCGCCAGGGTTGGGTGTGCCGGTGCTGGTTCTGCGCGAAGTCACAGAACGCCCGGAGGGGATCGAGGCCGGTACGGTGCGTCTGGTGGGGACCGACCAGGAGCGGATATTCGCCCAGGCGCGCCGCCTGCTCGACGACCCGGCGGCGCATGCCGAGATGGCGCACGCCGTCAATCCCTACGGTGATGGGCACGCTGCCCCACGCATTGTGAAGGCAATCCTGGATTACGACCGGTGACCCTCTATTGGTTCCTGGATACCAGTGCAAACCTGGTTGAAAGGCTGGGTGAGGTTTAGCCTTGGCAAGGGATTTCTACACCGGTCTTGTCTACGCCCGGCACAGACCCATGCTCGGCAGGCTGGCATATTATCTCCTCAAGCTGTCAGGTATCGAGTTTCCCCTCAGTGTGCCGGTTGGCGAAGGTTTTGAGCTGGCACATGGTGGTTTTGGAGTTGTTATCCATTCGAAAACCACGATTGGAGCTAGCGTGAAAGTCTACCCTGGGGTTGGGATCGGGCGGGCAGACATCTACCGCCCGGCGAGCGCCTCGCTGTTCGAGGGCATTGTGATTGAGGACGATGTAATTCTCTCGACGGGTTCTAAAGTGCTGTGTAAGCAGGGGGTGCTGAGGGTCGGGCAGGGAACGGTTGTCGGTGCAAACGCGGTCTTGCTGCAGTCCACAGGAGAGTATGAGATCTGGGCTGGTAATCCTGCCACCCGGGTTGGGCGCCGGGAGGCGGCTGCAGATGACTAACTGCCGGATTGAACCCCGAGCAATATCAGAATTGATGGGTTGAGATGCGCTCTGAATTATCACAGGTCTGCCTGCTGCCCCGGTTAACCGGAGTTGGCGGGATGGTAACTTTTCAGGGGAAGCTCACCAAGGGATTGCAGAAGCGCGGGGTAAGTGTGGGCTACACTCTGGCTGACAGTGCCTGCCAGGCGGCATTGGTGATTGGCGGTACGCGCCATCTGGGTGAATTGTGGAGAGCCAGGAAACGCGGGGTACGCATCATCCAGCGGTTGGACGGGATGAACTGGCTGCATCGCAGGCTGCGCACCGGTCTACGTCATTATTTGCGGGCGGAATACGGCAACCTCCTGCTGGCATTTATCCGCTCTCGCATTGCGGATGAAATCGTTTATCAGAGCCAGTTCTCCAGGGTCTGGTGGGAGAGAGTCCGCGGCCCGGCATCTATCCCCGACCGGGTTATTTATAACGGGGTGGATCTCGAAGCGTATTCCCCCGCAGGGGACAGCCGTCCGAAGGATCGCTGGCGGGTGCTGATGGTTGAAGGCAGTCTGATGGGCGGCTACGAAATGGGCCTAGAAGCGGCGGTGCACCTTGTTGAAGGTCTGGCAGAGCGCATGAAATCCAGCGCCCAGCCATCGCCAGACTGGGAGCAGGTTGAATTAATGGTCGTTGGGCGGGTGGCTGCAGAGGTACAGCGTAAGACACAGCAGCAGACATCCGCTCATATTCGCTGGGAGGGTTTGGTTGAACAGGGGCGCATACCAGGCATCGACCGATCTGCGCATATGCTGTTCGCGGCGGATTTGAATGCTGCCTGTCCGAACTCGGTTATTGAGGCGCTAGCCTGCGGGCTGCCGGTGATCTCATTCGATACCGGGGCGCTCCCGGAAATGGTCACCACCGGCGCCGGTATGCTGGTGCCGTACGGGGGCGACCCGTGGCAGCTCGACACGCCA
>JAQBDA010000092.1:0-4893 GCA_032124675.1 Chloroflexota bacterium | reverse complement strand
TCCTTAGTTGAATAAATTGGTTTATTGGGCAAGCCGCCGTAAATATCGAAACAAAAAGTCTCAGTTTAACGGCGGCTTGCCCAAGCAAATTGCCGGTGATAGCACCAGGATTAGTTAAGTTTCTTTTGGCGAATTGTCCTGGTCCCAGATTTTATGTACTTTGCTGCGCACATCCCATATACGCTGTAGGGCGGTCAGGTTGCCCAATACAGCCAGTATCCACAGGGCAACCCCGGGGATGTTGAAGACCAGACACGGCGCAAGCACGAGATAGCGCTCGAAACGGGTTAAGACGCCAACTTTTGTCTCGTAGCCCAAAGACTGAGCACGCGCCCGGGTGTAAGAGACCAGAACCGCCCCCGCAGCCGCCAGGTATGCCAGCACTGCATACAATACATCCCCTACGGTGACATAGTAGATCAGCAGAGCGCCAAAGATTACCAGCTCAGAATAGCGATCGGTTACCGAGTCTACAAAAGCTCCGAACTCGCTTGGTTCACCTTTGAGCCGTGCCATTGTGCCATCCAGCGCATCCACCGGGCCCATCAGGAGGATGATGATCCCCCCCATTGTCATCTGCCCGCGGGCGATAAAATAGGCTCCGACCGTATTCCCGATCAAACCAATGATCGTCATCGTGTTGGGATTGATGCCCAGACGGTTGATTCCCCCACCGATACGATCCAACAAGCTTTTAAACCGCTTGCGCATTTGATCGGTAAAGGTCAATTTTTCTTTGGTTCCTGCTGCATGCTCTGCCATATATTCCTAATCCTCAAAAGTAAAATAGTCTGATTATGCTATCGCACAGACCACAACCTGTCAAGCGTACCTTCATCTCAATTAATAAACACCGTTCGTGAGCTACCTCTTCGTCCCCAGAAGATTATAGCGGCCCTGGGTCTTCTGGGTCGATCAGTACCTCCCGCTCGCGCCCACTCCCTTGGCCAGGTCCGACCACGCCCAGCTTCTCAAGTTCATCCACCAGCCGGGCTGCCCTGGGATATCCAATCCTGAGCCGTCTTTGCAAAAGCGAGGCACTGGCGCGCTGTGATTCTCGTACCACATCGATCGCGCTTTCGATCAGGTCATCACGATCCGCCAGCACCGCTTCCTGTGAGAGCATCTCCTCCCAGGGCGGAGGTTCAGGTTCTTCCTGCTGGATCGCCTTCTGCCAGAAAGTGATCACCCGCTCGACCTCCGGGTCGCTTATCATGACCCCCTGGCTGCGGACCGGTGCCGGAGCTTCCGGAGGCAAAAAGAGCATATCACCCTTGCCCAGCAAGGACTCAGCGCCGGTAGAATCCAGGATGACGCGTGAGTCGACCGATGAGGCCACTGCAAACGAGATGCGCGCCGGAAAGTTCGCCTTGATCAAACCGGTGACGACATCTGTGCTGGGGCGCTGGGTTGCCACTACAAGGTGAATGCCAGTTGCGCGTGCCATTTGAGCCAGACGCACCAGGGCGGGCTCGGTCTGCTCAGGGGCAGACATCATCAGATCGGCCAGCTCATCGATCAACACAACAATGCGCGGCAGGGGCTCTTCGCCTTTCCGCCGGCGAGCCTTACGGTTATAACTATCCAGATTGCGTGAGCGGGTCGCCTCCAACAGGCGGTAGCGGTGGTCCATCTCCGCGACAGTCCAACGCAGCACCCCCAGGATGCGCTCCAGATCGGTCTCCACTTTACCCAACAGATGGGGTAAGCCGTTGAAGCGCACCAGTTCGACCATCTTGGGGTCGATCATCACCAGGCGCAGGTCTTCCGGGGTGTTGTTCATGACCAGGCAGGTCGTCAGTGCAGCGATGCAGACCGATTTGCCCGATCCGGTGGTGCCGGCAATCAAGACATGCGGCATGCGCGCCAGGTCTGCCAGCACGGGCTGACCAGATACATCCCGTCCCAGCCCGATCGCCAGAGGCGAGTTCAAGCGGTAGAACAGGTCGGTCTCCAGGATCGGTCGCAATCTGACCACGCTCGTGCGGGCGTTCGGCACTTCTATGCCTACATAGGGCCGGCCCGGGACCGGGGCTTCGATCCTTAACCTCTCTGCCGAGAGTGCCAGTGCCAGATCTCGTGCCAGGGCTGAGATCTGCGATACACGCACTTTTTGACGTGCAGTATCTCCTTCGTTCCCTGCCGGGGCCTTCTCGACAAAACCCGGCTCTACCGCAAACTGTGTCACGGTCGGTCCCACCCGGAAGCCGACCACCCTGGAAGGAATGCCGAACTCCGCTAGTGTTTTTTCGATCATACCGGCTGTCATATTGATATCGCGCTCGTCCGGGCGGACGTTCTGCTCGTTGACAAGCAGGTCTAACGGCGGCAGGCGGTCATCACGAGCGACTGATTCGCCGCCTCTGCCCTCCTCATCGGTTTCCAGGCGGAATTTCTTGCGGAATTCTGGAGGCAGAGTACGCCTTTTTTTTCTAGAAGCTGCAACCACACTGGTCACTTCCTGTCGCTGGAGCGGGGCACCGCTGATCCCGGTCTCAGGGTCACCATCCAGACCTTGAGCCAGGGAACTCATTCGTGCCTGTCTTTGTGCCCATTTCAGGAATACGCTGCCTAAACCGAGGCCCAGGAAGAGAAAAAGACCAAAGATGAAACCAAACAGCAGCACGCGCCAGATCGTCCCAGAGAGACCAAATGGCGCCAGGATCGCTCCCACCAGGTAAGACAGCCCCCATCCAGTCCTACCTCCATCCAGGCCTGCATCCGCTCGTGCGAGTGAGGTGCCGCCCAATGCAGCCAGGAGTGCCAGCGAGGTCAGTGCAGCAATTTCAAGTGCCATGACCCGCCACCAGTTTATTTTCAGGCTCTGATCCGGACGATCAAGAGAGGAACCGCTGATGTAGCGATAGCGCAGCAGCAGCAAACCTATCCCGCCTATCCCGATCACCACCCAGATAGCTCCCCAGCCGAACCAGACCCATAAGAACTCAGACCACCAGGAGAGCAGCACGCCGCGGGTCAATTCAGGCAGCATTAAGCCCAGCAGGGTCATCAGCGCAAATGCCAGGATAACGACGCCCCCGATATCCCACAAAAACCGTTGAAGGCGTGCCAGAAGACCGGTGCCGGACTCAGACTCTATCTCTGTCATACGCTCTTTCGACTCTCGTTTTGTGAAGCGATAAATATACCTAACAGGATAAGTATAGCACCGATTATCTTTAGACCTGAGGGTGCCTCACCCAGCAGGAAATAGGCCAGAATTATTGTACCAATCGGCTCTCCCAACAGGGTAATGGATACATATGCAGCTGAGAGATACCCCAGCGCCCAGTTGAAAGATGAATGCCCCAAAAGCTGCGGGATCAAGGCCAGCAGGAGCAACCACACATACGCTGAGGCAGGATAGCCGAAAGCCGACTCGCCTGAAGCGAGCATGATCAAAACAAGCACCACCGCTGCCATGCCATATACAACAAAAATATAGCCAATGAGGGACATGCTGCTCCGCAAACGCCTGCCGATAATGACATACCCCGCCGCCATGACCGCACCCGAAAGGGCCAGAATGTCACCGATGAAAGCACTCCCGCGGATGAAATCCGACAGCGGTGGGCACGCCAGCCGACCTGTTGTGACCTGGCAAGCATCACTCAAACCGACAATTACCCCACCTGCTAGAGCGAGCAGCATCCCCAGCATGATCAGGCGTGTAATCGGTTCTTTTATCGTAAATGGGGCAAAAAGCGCTACCCACAGCGGAGTAGTGGTCACCAGGACAACCGAGCTGGCAACGGTTGTATATTCAAGCGAGCTGATCCAGGTGGAAAAATGGAGTGCCAGAAACACACCGGCTGCCAGTGCCAGACCCAACTCTTTCGCCTTCAGGCTGGATATCTCTTTCCGCTGGCGGGAATATGCGATCGGCGCCAGCACCAGGCTGGCAATCGTCAACCGCCATGCCGCAATTACCAGGGAGGGCACAGATTCCTGGGCATAGCGGATGAATATAGAAGCCGTCGAAACGGCCAGGATGCCAAATGAGATCACAATCAGGGGGGATATGACCGGACGGTTGGGTACGCTGTTCAACTCGGCCTACCTGGCTGGCGTAGGTGCCAGATCACTTTGCCCACC
The DNA here is from genome assembly GCA_032124675.1 of Chloroflexota bacterium. GTDB lineage: Bacteria > Chloroflexota > Anaerolineae > Anaerolineales > UBA4823 > JAQBDA01. The sequence goes on along the minus strand of JAQBDA010000092.1, from coordinate 798 downwards.
AGATCACTTTGCCGGATCGTTCCAAAATGACGGCTGTCAATACTGTGCTCATGAGTCCCCAGAACAAAGATTTGACCCTGACCAGAATCCAATGCCGCGATCCTCTTGATCATCACCCCGAAATCCGGATGGCGGAATGCGATGACATCGTCTTCTTTGAGACGATTCAAAAGGAAGGGGATTTTGGCGATTAAGACAAAATCCCCTTCCCGGTACTCAGGTGCCAGGCTCTCACCGGTCACCTTTAATATTTTCAGCATTATAGAGCAGGATAGACCATTTCCAGTGGCGGGTTGTAAGGGGCCTTGGCACGCTTGGTAGCAACACCCTTGGTGTCCCAGAAGATCTCAGCAAACTCGTTGATCGCTTCAACAAATTGGACGGCAGCTTCCCTATCCGCTGTCTGGCGGGACTTGGAGCCTAATATCATGATCTTGTGAACAATATCATTCACACCCGGGTGCTTCTCGACGTGCATGGGCTTGATGTAATCACCCCAGATTATCCGCACTTCATGCTTGGCTTTCTCTGCGTGTTCTTCCTTCACGGTGATATATCGAGACATCGTGTTCTGGTAGGACGAATCATGCTGGTCGCCCTTTGCTACAAGGTCGGCCATCAGGTCCATCATGCGCACCACGGTCAGCGCTGCGATCTGTGCTGTTATTGGATCATAGATACCACAGGGGATATCACAATGGGCGCTGACTTCTTCAAAGTCAAATTTAGCGTCCAGCAGCTGAACAAGCTTGTAGAACATATAAACCTCCTTCACCTTATGTAATTATTTAGGACTTG
>JAQBDA010000091.1:0-2766 GCA_032124675.1 Chloroflexota bacterium | reverse complement strand
GGGACTATTGATCTTTTTGTGACAACCCCATCAGAAAATATCATTTCCCCTATCCGGGAAACCTATACAAATCTGCGTGGCAGCGCTTACAGCATGGTTATTTTCTACGCTCCTGCTGTCCTGGCCTTGCTGGTTCAGCAGCTGGCAATTACCCTGGCCTCCCTTGGCCTGGTGCGCGAGCGCCAGATGGGCTCGTTCGAAATGTTCCGGGTCTCCCCGCTTAAGTTCTCCCAAATCCTCCTGGGGAAATCGCTGGCATATATTTTATACGTCACGGTCGCTGGAATAATCCTAACTGCGCTTCTGACCTTGTTGAAAGTCCCATCTCCTGCCTACCCCGGAGAATATTTTGTTTTGCTGGTAATGCTGGCTACAGCCTCGGTAGGAATTGGCTTCCTGATCTCATCCGTCTCACGTACCGACAGCCAGGCTATCCAGCTGACCATGTTGGTACTGCTCCTATCGATCTTTTTTACCGGCTTTTTCCTGCCCATCACCGGGTTTGCCTGGCCGGCATGGATCATCGCCCTGTTGATCCCGATGACCTCTGCCATCATGGGATTCCAGCAGCTGATGCTGGCAGGAACCAGCGCGTCGGCTGATCCCTGGGTGCTCTTGAGCGTAATTATTTTGCTCTCGTTTGGTTTAGTATCTCTGATTATGCGCCGCCAATACCGCAAGGTGCTGGAATAACCGCTGGGCGATTTATGATTAACCTCTATTAAATTCGGGTTTAAAATTGGAGCAGAGATGTCACAAGATACCATCCACGCTGTGACCGGGGCATTCGGCTACTCAGGCAAATACATTGCCCAACATCTGCTTGCCGATGGAAAGTCCGTGATCACTCTCACTAACTCCCTACAGCGGGAAAACCCGTTCGGGGATAGATTGGGTGTGGTCCCCTATAATTTCGACAAGCCCGAAAAGCTTGCCGATTCCCTGCGCGGGGTTTGTGTTCTTTACAACACCTACTGGGTGCGTTTCAATCACCGTAGTTTTACACACGCCGATGCCGTGCGCAATACCATTACCCTTTTCGAAGCCGCCAGGGTTGCCGGAGTCGAGCGCGTGGTGCACGTCAGCATCACCAATCCGTCCGAGGATTCTGCGCATGAATACTTCAGCGGAAAGGCAAAGCTCGAGCGTGCTCTGAGGGAGAGCGGTCTCTCCTATGCAATCCTGCGCCCAACGGTTCTGTTCGGGAAGGAAGACATCCTGGTGAACAACATTGCCTGGGTCTTGCGGCACCTGCCCGTGTTCGGAGTCTTCGGTGATGGTCAATACAAGCTCCAACCCATTTATGTGGACGATCTTGCTGAGCTAGTCGTGGAACAAGGGCGAGAGAGAAAGAATACTGTGATCGATGCGATTGGCCCGGAAACCTTCACTTACCGCGAGCTCGCTACCGTGGTGGGCGAGATCATCGGCCATAGACGCCCGATCCTATTCGTTCCGCCTGCCCTTGGCTATGCGGTGGGATGGGTGATTGGGGAACTGGTTGGGGATGTGATGATTACGCGGGAAGAGATCGCGGGGCTCATGGCGAATCTCTTGTACGTTGACTCGCCCCCAGCAGGAACCACGAAACTAACGGATTGGGCGAAAGAGCGTGCCTCCACGCTGGGGCTGCACTATACGAGTGAGCTAGCCCGGCGCAGGGACAGGCGGACAGAGTACCAGAGCAATTAACCATCGCCCGTTCGCCCAATCTCAATTTCCAACCCGACTGGAGAAAGGAGAGCGAATTATTTGACTGTAGAAAAAACGCGCATCTACGAATTGGTTTAGCGAACAATATATTTTTGGCAAATCATTATTTAAGTTTGAAGGAGAATACAAAATGACTATCATAGGATTAATCATCGGGATACTGATCGGGGCATTGTTCACCGGTCTGATCATCTGGATCGTCGGCAAGCTGGGTCTTGGGCTGGAGGTCAGCGGCTTCGGACCTGCCTATATCGCCGCAATCGTGATCGCTATCTTGAACGGTCTGGTTGCCTGGCTGCTTGGTGCGCTGAATCTCACCATCGGAACAGGGATTGTGGGTGCCATCATTCACCTGGTAATCGCCGCGGTTGTTTTGATGGCAGCCGGCAATTTCGTGAAAGGCCTGGTGGTGAAGGGCTTCACCGGCGCAGTGGTCGCTGCATTGGCCATTGCTGCAGTTGGTTGGCTGATCACCTGGGGTCTAGGCCTGCTGGTTTAGCCATGCTAAAACATTCAGGCGCGGGGGTAAACCTCGCGCCTGAACCTCTCAGAAAAGAACGAATCCATGAATACATTCGTGCCATTATTGATTGTAACCGCGAGCATTGGGTTAATTTCCGGGTCCGTCATCTGGATCGTGGGTAAGCTCAGGTTAGGACTGGAGGTGGATGGATTCGGCAGTGCCTTTATCGCTGGCATTGTCATCGCTTTTGTTGCTGGCATTATTTCCTTTATTCTTGGTATTGCGGGCGTAATGGATGGCGGAGGTTTGATTGGCGGCATCGTCCATTTGATCATTTCGGCCATGGTCCTAATGATCAGCGACAGGTTCCTGTCCGGATTGAAGGTCGCTGGCTTTGTTGGGGCGCTCCTGGCATCCATCTCCATCGGCGCCGTTTACTGGTTGGGTGGCTTGTTGTTAGGGCAGATAATTTAAATGGTGTCGTTAGTATTACAGCGCAAGGTTGGATGAAAGAATTGCGAGTCTGGCCAGCTTAGACTTGCGATGAGACAGATAAGCCTGATGGTTACGCTTCTGGTAATAACGTACCC
>JAQBDA010000090.1:0-35698 GCA_032124675.1 Chloroflexota bacterium | reverse complement strand
TGCGTCGCCGGATTCTTAACCGGTTACCTGGAAGGTGATCCGGGCTTCGGTGTGCGGCTGGGTAATGCCTTCTCAGCCTTGAAGCAGACTTCACCTACTGACTGGCCCTGGCCCACTCGCCAGGAAGCTGAGGCCTTGATCGCCGCAGGTGAAACCAGGATGGCCCGTTGATGGTTAATCCCAGACCTCTCAAGGTTGCATTCACTGACTTCGTTTTTGAAAATCGCGAACGCATCCAATTGGATGGATTTGAGTTCAGCATATATCCCCCTTTACGTACTGCTGATGATATTGTCGCGGCCGCGACCGGATCAGACATCCTCTGTATGCGCGACCAGTTCGGGCAGGTGACCGGTGATGTTTTCGATCGCCTGCCGAACCTGAAGTTGGTTGTAACCCGCTCAGTGGGATACGACCATATCGATCTGCAGGAAGCAGCCCGGCGAGGCATCCCGGTCTGTCACATTCCCGACTATGGTGCCCATATGATCGCCGAGCAGGCTTTCGGTCTGCTGCTGGCGGTTGCGCGCAACGTAGTAAGGGGGAATGAACGCTACATGCGTGAGCGCCGCTTCTCCGACCAGGGACTTCAAGGTGTTGAGCTTTTCGGGAAAACGCTGGGTGTGATCGGCACCGGTCGAATCGGCACGTATTGTGTACGTATTGCAAAGGGCTTTGGCATGCGTGTAGTCGCGTTCGACGTGAATAAAAATGATGCTTTAGCTCAAGAATTGGATTTCAAGTACCTGCCCTTGAAGGAGCTGCTGGCAGAGAGCGACTTTATCTCTCTGAATGTCACCTTATCCGAAGCCACCCACCACCTCATCAATGCCGAGCGTCTGGCATTGATGAAGAAAGGGTCGATCCTGGTCAACACGGCCAGAGGAGCTGTGGTCGATACGCAAGCCCTGATGGCTGCACTTCGTACTGGGCATCTGGCAGGGGCAGGGCTGGATGTGCTGGAAGACGAGCGGGACGTGTATCATGATTTCGGCAATCTGAACGTTGTCGTCACACCCCACCTGGGATGGTATACCGATGGTGCGGTTTCACGCATCCTGCAGATCACCTTCGATATCCTATCGGCATACAAGCGCGGTGAGGTGATCCACCGGGTAGCACAAGTATGAACGATACCTATTTAGCAGGAGCACTCTACGCAGCATTAGCCGGGGTGGGATTTGGCATATTTCAAGCGTTTAACCGTAAAGCCCGGGCGGGGTTCAGCATATACTGGGCCACATTTATACTGCTGTTAGTAAGTGTTGTGCTCCTGTTGGTTGGTTCTGTCCTTACTGAGGATCTCAACTTACTGCTGCAGGCACCGGCGAGCGCTTATATTAATTTCAGCCTGGCCGGGTTGGTCCACTTCTTCCTTGGGTGGACTTTGCTCACCATCAGCCAAAACAAGGTGGGGGCAGCCCGCACCGGCGCATTGGTAGGCGCCACTCCACTTTTCGCCACAATTGTCGCTGCTCTGGCCTTTGACGAATTTCTCAGTCTGCCGGTACTGGCTGGTATCCTCATGGTTGTCGCCGGCGTTTATTTCGTGTCCGTATCTGGCAAGAATGAGGTAAACGCTGTAAAGTTTAGCTGGCGTGATTCAATCTTCGGTTTGGGTGTGGCGTTGTGCTTTGCCATCAGCCCAATTTTTATCCGGGGTGGATTGGATGAATTGGACTCCCCCCTGTTAGGGGTCACCATCGGTATGGGCATGTCTGCCCTTGCGTATGGGATCATCCTGCTGCTGCGGCGTGATCGACTGAACTTGAGCGAGGTGCCTCGTGAATCCCTGTACTACCAGCTTGGAGCAGGTCTATTTGTAGGTTCATCCACATGGGTTCGCTGGCTCGCCCTATCTATGGCTCCTGTTGCGGTGGTGCTCACATTAGGCCGTTTGAACATTCCCATCGTAATCATCTTATCGATCTTCCTGGTCGGGCAGAAGGAAGAACACGTCACCGCTCGTGTGTGGCTGGGTGCTGCACTGGTCGTCGCTGGCTCCATACTGCTCATCTTTGCTCGATAAACATATATCCTGCAGCATATTAAAACAACCAAAGTGCGCTCCGAGGAGGTAATTCCGTATGGCCAAGCTGTTCCTGAAAAACCAGTTGCCCCATTTCCACTCTACCCGGGATACCCGGGACCGGTTGGACTTGATCACCGAGAATGTGCCGGTCGGGGCGACGAAAATCCGCGCCGATCGCATCATATACCACCCTGGCGATACTGCTGCAAGACACTACCATAAAGACTGCCATCACCTTTTCTGCATCCTGGATGGAGAGGGATTGATCCATGTAAATGAGGGCAGCCACAGGCTGCGACCAGGCATGGTTGTGTTGGTCGGTCCTGACGAGGTGCACTGGTTCGAGAATGACTCTCCAGAGAATTTCACCTTTGTTGAGTTTTGGGCGCCACCACCTCATGAAACGGTCTGGGTAGACCCGGATGATTGTTGAAAGTGGGCACCCGACGCCTGAGTTTCAGGCAACCTTGCAAGCAGCCCCACCATCTGCTTAACTATAAATCTCAAAAAATGCGACAAGGAGTTATCTGTGCCGGTCATATTAAATCACGAGCAAATGCAGACTGAAACCAGCGGAGAGGGCTGGACGAAAACTACACTTGCCGACCGCAATACTATAGGTACCTCAGCCATTGCTGCCCAGCGCTGGTCTTTTGAGTCAAATGCAGCAGGCCCAGAAATAAGTCATGGCAGCACCGATCAGCTGCTATACGTCATATTTGGCGGAGGCACAGTTCGGGTAAACGGTGATACATTTGCGCTGGAACGGGAAGCCATTCTCTGGCTTGAGCCTGGTGATATGTATCAATTCATAGCAGGCGAAAGTGGGTTGGAAATACTCCAGGGCTATGCACCAGGGGAATAATCGGAAGTGCCGCTAAAAACCAAAGTGCTCTACCTGGCCTCTCTGGCTGCGTTTATGCGATCATTCAGCCAGGTGATTTACGTTCCCTCGCAGGTTGATATTCTGCAAGACCTTGGGATGACGTCTGCCCTGTTTGGCCTGACATTATCTGTTTTTGCAATCACATTCGCCGCCGCTCAGCTGTTCCTCGGTCCGGTTGTCGATCGCTATGATGGCAAACGGATAATGCTGATTGGGCTGCTGCTCTTTATGCTGGGCAGCCTGGGCGGATTCATGATTCAGAATATTTGGGCATTCTTTTTAATCCGTTCCATGCAAGCATTAGGAATTGCCGCGGCAGTCATCGTTGGTGTCGCATTGATCAGTGATGTTATCCCAATGTCTGAACGGGGGGGAGCGATGGGCACGTTCGAAATATTGAATGCCGCCGGAGCAGCAGCGGGTCCTATCATCGGTGCATTTATCGCAGTGTGGATAGGTTGGCGGGTGGACTTTTTACTCCTGGGTTTGCTAGGAGCTATCCTGGCGCTTTTTGCATACTGGCAGCTTCCCGATCAAGTCGTACGTACTGAGAAAGTGGGCATACGCGAGATGTCCATAATCCTGCGCAATCCCCCCACATTTGGAGCCACTGTTATTGGATTCGTGCAATTTTATGCATTATTCACTGTATTCACGCTCCTGCCGTTAATGCTCAGTACACAGTTGGGTCTCAGTACGGGCATCAACGGCTTTCTGATCAGCTTAATGCCGATTGGGGCAGTTGTTGGTTCGTTATTAGGTGGCAAGGCATCCGATAAAATCAATATCCGCAATGTACTCATTCCTGGCTCGCTGCTTGCCGCACTGGCTTTCAGCTTGTTAGCCTTGATCAGCCGGACAGCCGATCAATCTACACCGGTGATCTATATTGCCGGGGCTGTAATAACATCCGGTTTTGCGATAGGCTTTTGCTTGCCGGCTCAATTGAAAATCATGGTTGACTATTATCCCACCCTGCGGGGCACCGCCAGCGGCCTGTCGATGTCTTTTCGCTTCATTGGTGCTTCACTATCTCCCGTTGTGACCGGCTACCTGGCAGACACATTCAGCCTGACAGCAGGTTATGCCTCGGCTGCTATCCTACTAGCTGCCAGTGCTGCCATCAGCATCCTTACAATCAGGGAACCATCACCTGCTCCGTTAGAAGCTGGAATAGATACAGGTCCTTATCAAGAGATTACTTAAGCAAAATAATGCGATTTGTCACCTATCTATACGACCACGATATCCAATTGGGTATCCAAATCAAAGAATGGGTCCTCGACCTCCAGCGAGCAAACGACTACCTCAGCGGGAGCGATCATGACGGGTCTGATAAGTCATTCACAAGCATCCTGACCTCCGGATCGATCACCCATTTAATGAGTGCTTCCCCTTTCATGCGTAAGACACGACAAACCATAGCATATATCCAGGAGTCTTTACCCGGCGCTATTGAAGCATTACAATCAGAAGCGATCCTGCTGCGACCGGACCAGGTATCCCTTCAACCACCGCTCACCAACCCGGGGAAGATTATTTGTGTAGGGATGAACTACCCTGTGCCCGGCTCTGCCGTGGATCAAAGGCCTGCCTACCCGGCCCTATTCTTGAAGCCCAGCAGCACGTTAACCGGGCACCAACAACCTGTCACATTGCCACGAATCAGCGATGAGGTATTCTGTGAAGGTGAGTTAGCGGTTGTGATCGGTAGACCGGGCAAGCATATCTCTGCCGAAGCCGCGTTATCCTATGTAGCCGGCTATACGATCGCCAATGACGTAGGCGCTCGGGACCTGGAACAGCGGACATCTCAATGGACGACCGGTAAACTCTCGGATACTTTTTGCCCGATGGGGCCAGCTCTGGTTACGGCGGATGAGATCGCCGAGCCAGACAGATTGACCATCAGAACATACATCAACGGAAACCTGGTGCAGAGTGGGAATACGGGTCAGATGATTTTCAGCGTGCCCTATTTGATCAGCTACATCTCTTCCATCGCCAGCTTATCTCCAGGGGATATCATCCTGACCGGTAGCCCCAAAAGTATCAATCATGCACCAGCTCCAACTGTGTATTTAAGGGTTGGAGACAATATCTCAATCGAGATCGAAGGCATCGGGGTGTTATCCAATCACGCTGTAGCAGAGGAATAATTTGATGTCCAAAACACGACCGATGGCTATTGTGACTTCTCCCGGGAGAATAGAATTTCAAGACCGACCGCTGCCCACGCCAGGACCGTTTGAGGTGCAGATAAAGGTCAAGGCAGTATCGATATGCGGCAGCGATCTGCATATCTTCAAAGGAGCGCATCCGGCAGCACCACTTCCAGTACCCGCCGGTCATGAAATCGCCGGTGAAGTAGAAGTCGTAGGAAGCAGAGCAGGCAAATTGAAGCCTGGCGACCGGGTTGCGGTCGAACCTGTGATCGTGTGCGATGAATGTTATTTCTGCCAACGAGGGGAATACAGTCTGTGTCAAAACATAAGCTTCCAGTACCGCAAAGGGCAGGGCGGTTTTACCACTCATTTTATCGCTCACGAGAGGTGGGTACACCCACTCCCTGCTGGCCTCTCCTATGCTGAGGGGGCATTGGTCGAACCTCTATCAGTTGCACTGCACGCGATCAAGAGAAGCCGCCAGGAGGTTGGAGATAACTGCGCGATATTTGGAGCAGGCGCCATTGGGCTGCTATTGCTGATGCTGTTCAAAACAACGGGCGGTGGAGATGCTTTTATGGTTGATGTCCAGGATCACCGGCTGCGTAAAGCCATCGAACTGGGTGCAGTGGCTGTGTTCAACAACCAGGATGGTAATTCCGTTGAACAAATCATCCAACGAACAGGCGGGCTAGGGGTTGAGCGAGCTTTTGAAGCAGTGGGGATCAACCTGACGCTGGTTCAGGCGCTGCAAACTTTGAAAAAAGGTGGTATGGCTGTCTTGCTTGGGCTGTTTGAAGACCCCGAAGTCTCCATTCCGGCTAATATATTTGTGCAGAAGGAGGTCTCTCTCACTGGCTCGCAGGGTTATTGCTGGGATTTTCAAGGAGCCTTGAAACTGTTGGCAGATAAACGGGTAAACCTCAAACCACTCATCACACACCAAGTTCCGCTCGCCCAGGTACAGGATGCCTTTGATCTGCTCATGGACCCCCACAATGAGGCCATCAAGGTGGTAGTTCGCGTAGGCGAAGAGGACTGAGCGGAGTGTCAATCCAGCGGAAGCAATTGATTAATAAATTGTCAACATCTTGCACAATCAGGAGTTACAAAAATGCGTTTACTAGATAGAGTTGCTTTGATCACCGGTGGCGCAGCCGGTATCGGAAAAGCTACCGCGCTGCGATTTGCCGAGGAGGGGGCAAAGGTTGTCATCTGCGACGTTAAACAGGAAGCCGGAGAGGCATTAGCATCCGAGTTGGGGCCGCCGGCAAGTTTTTACAACGTCGATGTGGCTGACCGGGCTGCTGTTCAAAGCTGGGTCGATGATGTCAGGACACATTACGGCCGGGTGGACATCCTGGTCAACAATGCCGGGGTGCTGCGGGATAACCTGCTGGTGAAATATAAGGACGGCGAAGTCGTCAAGCAGATGCCAGAATCTGATTTCGACCTGGTCGTAGCCGTCAACCTGAAAGGACCGTTCAACTGCGCTCAGGCTGTCGTGCCCTATATGATCGAAGCGGGCGGCGGGGTGATCTTAAATGCCAGCTCGATTGTCGGGTTGGATGGCAATTTTGGGCAGACCAATTATGTTGCGACCAAATCCGGTATTATCGGGATGACCAAAGTGTGGGCGCGCGAGTTCGGGCGCTACAATATCCGCGTCAACGCGGTTGCTCCGGGCTTCACAGCGACCGAGATGGTCATGGCGATGCCGGAGAAGATCCTGAATGGGATGCGAGCGCGCACACCCCTGGGACGCATGGGTGACCCGCGCGATATCGCTAACGCCTACCTGTTCCTGGCTTCGGATGAAGCCAGCTTCATCTCAGGGGTGGTGCTGCGCGTGGATGGCGGTATCGTCGTCGGCACCTGAGTGATTGCGCCTGGTCCCATCTGCTACTCTTCATCCACATCAACCAGCCCTTCGTTTTACGCTTACAGCGCAGCCTGGGTGCGGTTTGCCAGGTGGAGCTTGCTCCGGATGTTGCGCACGTGATTGTGCACCGTTCATTCGCTACCGGGTACTTTACGGTTCAGGCAGCCGGGTTGGCGGTAAAGATGGCAAGCCCCGTTTATCGCTTGAGCATCTTCTCCAGAGCAGAGATAAGCAATAAGACATTCTCGCGCCGGGAGGAGTAGCCCATCAACCCGATCCGCCAGGCTTTACCCTTGAAGGCTCCTAACCCGCCGGAGATCTCGATATTGTATTCCTCCAGCAATCGCTGGCGTACGGTCGCCTCGTCGATCCCATCCGGGACTGCAACGGTTGTTAGGGATGGCAGCCGGTGTTCAATGGGGACGATCAGCCGCAACCCGAGATCCTCTAGCCCCTGCCAGAGCATTGCGCTGTTAGCTTTATGGCGCTCGAACCTAGCCTCCAGCCCTTCTTCCTGCACGATGCGCAGCGCTTCTCTGAGGGCGAAGTTCATGGAAATGGGCGCGGTATGGTGGTACGTGCGCTCGTCACCCCAGTAGTTCTCGATCATGCTGAGGTCCAGATACCAGTTCGCCACCTTGGTCTTGCGTTGGTGGATAGCTTCGCGCGCGCGCGGTCCGACCGTCAGTGGACCCAATCCAGGCGGGCAGCTGATGCACTTCTGTGTGCCGCTGTAGGCAATGTCGATATCCCAATCATCGATCTTTACCGGGATTCCCCCGAGCGAGGTCACACAGTCGATCAGCAGCAGCGCGCCGTGGCGGTGGACCACTTCGGCCATACCCTCCATGGGCATCAGCGCCCCCGTGGAGGTCTCCGCGTGCACAAGCGCCACAACTTTTATGGCCTTCTTCTGCAGGGCTGCCTCGATCTCTTCCGGGTAGAAGATCTCCCCCCAGGGCTTATCCAGGCGGTACACTTCGGCACCATAGCGGCTGGCCATATCGCACAAGCGCTCACCGAAATAGCCGTTCACACCGATCAGGATCCCATCCCCTGGCTCGAGCAGGTTTGCTACGGTCGCTTCCATGCTGGCGCTGCCAGTGCCTGAGATGGGCAAGGTCATTTCATTTTCGGTCTGGAAAACATAGCGCAGCAGGACCTGGACCTCTTTCATCAGCCCCACGAACTTCGGGTCGAGATGCCCGAGGAGCGGGTGCGCCATGGCCCGCAGTACGCGCGGTGAGACCATGCTGGGTCCGGGGCCTAACAGAATTCTTTCGGGCGTATTCAAATCTGGAAACTGCTGCATCTTACCTCCGATATTTTTTTGTTTGATTTGGTTATCCCTCCCAATTGGGGGATTGATTATAGATGTAGATCGCTGTGCTGTATTTTAGCCTATATTCAGCGTATCCAGCAGGGGAGGCGATTTGATCTTGCCGCCGGAGATGCGCTTGTGATGCTAAAATGACTTGCCTGCCAACGTCATCTGCTGGCACAGCTACCATACTCATCGCTGGGATCCTTTCTCATGGGCTATCTCCATACAGCTAATTTCGTGTCAACTCCTATAACCTGACCCTTCAAAACGCGCAGCCTCCCTCTCCCGCATGCGGGAGAGGGAGGCTCGGGGAGGGTGAGGGCGGTATTCCTATCTCACCACACCTCACTCATTTCTTCAAATGTAAATACTGCTACTGGAATACCCTCCCTGATCTCCGGCTGGGTATAGTATGCGCCACCGGCGCAGGCGCGGCAGAGCAGCCTTCCGTGCGAGCGTACCTCGCGCTGGTTGATGATCTCCTCCCCGCAAATGGCGCAGTCCACCCGCACACCGGGGCGGCTCGTGATCTCTGCCAGCGGGACCCTCAGGGCGACAGGTCGAATGTCGAACAGCTCTTCGACCGGCATCGACTGGTAGCCCTGCAGCTGGGTGTAATAGCGCCGTACCTCGCGAGGGGCGTAAGCGAGTGCCCGTTGGCGTATGCCGGGACGAGGCGCCAGGCGCACGGTCTGCTCGCTGTGCAGGTCGATGAAGGTCGCCGCCACCTTGCCGTAATCCTCCACCCGCAGCGTGCGGTGGCCCATCGAGCAGCCGCTGGAGACTTCGATGCCATCCGCGAAGCAGCCATCCGTCTCGATGATGACCAGCATGCGCTTGCTGCTGACCGGGGCCTCGATGCCCAGGTGAGCAGCGCCAGCCAGACCCATGCGCACGCCCAGAACCTGGCGCGGGCAGAGGTGCGTGTGCCGGGCAGCAGACATTTCGAGCAGGGCGGTCAATTCAGCCACATTGGGTTCCTCTCTTGACAGCGGACAGCAATTGGGAGTTCACTATTTCGCCGCAGCACCGACCGGTCGTTCAGCTGCCGCACCGGCGCGCGACTGCCGGAGCACCACCGCCAGGATGAGCGAGATCGCCACCAGCAGGATGTATGAGACAAACCCAGTGGCGTAGCCGGGAGCGCCTAGCCAGCGCACGAAAGCACCCAGGATGGGCGGGATGGCGAAGCCACCAAACGCGCCCAGACCACCGATCCAGCCGGCAGCCCCACCGACCGCCTGGGGCACATACTGCGGCATCAACTTGAACACGGCCGCGTTTGAGACACCCATCCCGACAGCCATAAACACGACCCCGATGATGCTGATCCAGTATACGCTGGAGAGGGTCATCATTAGAGCGCCGATCAGCATCACGCTGAGCGAGATCAATGCCGTCCGCTCACCCCCCCACCTATCGGAGAGAGAGCCTCCCGGCACGCGGATCGCCGAAGCGGTCAGCGAATACAATGCAGTTAACAGCCCGGCTGTAACCGCGCCGACACCGTAGAAGGATGTCCAGTAGGTCGGCAGCCAGGCAGTCATGGCGATGAAGCCACCGAATGTGGTGAAATAGATGATGACCAAAAGCCAGGTTTTCCAGATCCCGGCAGCGGCGATCAATGTCTCTACTGCATTGCCTTTGGGGAAGATTTCCTGTCCCAGCTCCTGCGCCTGGCTGCGCGCTTCCTCCTTTGCCAGCCCGCTATCTTTGAGCTGGAAGAAGTAGGCGTTCAGCCCGGCGTAGTGGTACAGAACGACCCCGACCACCAGGAACATCAGCCAGGCCAGATACGCCCCGGCCAGCCCCCAACTGCCCAAGGCTACCGGCAGCAGGAAGGAGAACAGACCGGGAGCCAGGTTGCCCACCCCGGCGTAGGTCCCCAGCGCAGTCCCCTGGCGCTTCTGCGGGAACCAGTAGGAGACCTGCCCGATGCCGACCGAGAAGGTGGCGATCCCGCATCCGGAGAGCATGCCCAGGAGCAGCAGCAGGGGATAAAGCGAGCTGCTGAGCCGGTCGGGGTACAGGAAGTAAACCACTGCAGTCAGCCCCAGCATGCCGACCACCGAGAGCCACAGCAGGACCAGGAAAGGTTTTCGTCCCCCGGTCGTATCCACCCAGGCGCCAAAGGGGATGCGCAGCAGCGAGCCGGAGAGCGAGGGCACCGCCACCAGCAGCCCGATCATAACCGGGCTGAGCTCCATTACTTCCTTGAAACGATTGGCGGTGGGACCGAACAGCGAAACGGCGGCGAAACCGGCGAAGAAGCCGAGCGTTGCGCCAAACAGACCTTGCCTGGGGTTGCCTTTTACCTGAGCCATTTGTTTTCCTCCTTATCGAGTGCTGTCTCCGCTTTGATGAACATGCCCATCTCGGCGCGGCGTTCGGCGGCCTGAGATCACAATTTGCCAGGGTCGCAGCAGGTAGCCGAGCGGGTAAGTGACGATATGTACCAGACGGGAGAAGGGGAAGACCACCAGCAGTACAAAAAAATTGATCACGTGCAGCTTGATGATCCAGGGCAGCGGAGCTACCAGATCCGCTCTTGGCTGGAAAATGAGGATCGACCACAGGTACGGGGTGAAGACCCCGGTAAACCAATATGAGCCGAAGCGGTAGACGGTGGCGGTCAAGATCCCGCTGATACCGGAGAGAAACAGCAGCACCAGCACGAGCAGGTCCATGGGTGTGGTTACCACCCGCACTTTACCGCTGCTCAGCCGCCGCCAGAGCAGGACCAGGATGCCAACCGTCGCCCATAAACCCAGCGCCAGCCCGGTGAATTCAAGCAGGTACAGGCGCAGCGGCACAGCGTTCCACAACAGCAGCCCTTGCGGCAGCAGGAGCGCCAGCAAATGCCCCAGCAGGACGATAATGATGCCGTAATGCAGGGAGATCGAACCCCAATACAGCTTCCTGCGCTCCAGCAGCTGTGAAGACAGGCTGGAGATGGTGAACGGCCTATACAACGTCCGGTAGATGCTGACAACGATGAAGATCGTCAGCGAGATATAGGGAAAAATTACAAACAGAAGCTCATTCCAGTCCATCAGATACCTCCGCCTTTAGATTGCTCACAGGCTGCTGATCTCACGCTCGATGGCTTCAACGAACGCCAGGTATTTCTCGTATACTCCCTCACCGATCTCTTCCCGCTCAACTCTATCGAAATCCTGCCACATCTGTTCCTGCTCTGGGAGTGGGATAATCCGCTCTGCCATGGGGAACAGGATGCCATCTTCCTTGGCGATATGCTGGCGCAGGAGGGCGGCATAGCCGCGCCCGTTCTGGATGATTTCGACCTGTCCGGAAGGGTCGCCGGCTTGCAGCTTCTCGACGCCGGATTTAATGCCGCGGTTATACATGCGCCCCTGCTCATGCTCTGCCAGCATCACGCCAATGGGGCCGCCCTGGACTGGCACGCCTTTGCCTGCCATCGTAATGAACAGGATGTCTTCTTCCTTTTTATGGTGGCAGCCATCGGCGAAGTCGCGCACAAAATCGGTCGCGTCGAGGAAGAAACCGGGGCGAACGTCTACACCCGCCTCCAGTTTCAACGTTCCAGCTTCCAGAGCTGCGATCCCCCGCTCGATCAGGCGGTGCTCTTTCATTAAATAATCAGTGGCTTTCATTTAAAGGTGCTCTCCTGGGTCATTGGTGGGATCAGCTCAGCCTGCCGCTCTTTTACCGGCGGGAGTCGGTCTATCCCCTGCAGCACGGCCTGCAGCAAGTGGTTATAAGGATTGTCCGGGTCTGCCTTGTGCAGGACAGCCCGCATGCGCTTGACGGCCGGCTTGAGCGCCTCGAGCAGCTCTGCTGGCGGCTGTGCAGCGCGGTCCAGATAGCGCAGGACAGGGATGATATGGTCCGGCAGCTCACCCTCCGTCTCGATTGCCTCCATCCGGAGGGCATGGTTCATCAATGCCATGAAGCTGCCCCTCTGATACCCCTCCCCCCACATCTGGAACCCGATATAGGGCGCTACTGCCGGGCTCAGGTCAAGGGTTCGGGTGTACAGCTCCTCCCATTCCTCGATGGAGAGAGCTGATATGTGGCGCAGGAATCCGGCGTAGCTGTTTTGGATCTGCCGCTCAGCGATACCTGCCTGGTTGGCTTCCAAGACCTCTGCCAGCCCGGGTGCTGGGTAGCGGAATGCTTCTGCAAGGGTATTGAACGTGCCCATCATTCACCTCTCAAGGGCGGCTGGATATAGCCCAGACCGGTTTCGCCTTTGTGGGCCAGGGGATCTTTCCAGGCTTCTACCGATATCTCACGGTGATAAGGCGGCAGGACGAATCGTTCTTCCATCGTCGGCTGGGTTGTCATATGGTAGATAGCCTCCACCTCTTGCGGGGTTGTCCCCGCTTCTTCGAGCAGCTTGAGTGTTTTCTCATCCACCAGACCGTCGACTGTCTTGCGGCGCATGTACACCCGCACGGCAAGCATCTTGATCAGAACCTGGCGGATGCTCTCCTCATTCCCGGCGGTAAACAGGTTTGCCAGATACTGGATCGGCATCCGGGCTGCAGACAGCCGGTGAAAGATCTCGAAATCATGGTCGCCTTCGGTCAGGTCAAGCCGGAACAATCCTTCTTCGATTGTGCTCACCACCGGCGAGAGCGGCGGGACGTAGAACATCATCGGCATAGTGCGGTATTCTGGGTGAAGTGGAAACGCAATGCCCCATTGTTTGACAAATTGATAGACGGGCGAATTGCGAGCAGATTCCAGCCAGCTATCAGGGACTCCGTTTGATTTCGCCGACGCAATTACCTCCGGATCATTAGGATCGAGTATGCCTCTTCGCCAATGAACAAACTCGCTCTCATCCACCATAACGGCTTGCGGGATACGGTCAGCATCGTAAAGCAATACACCCATATAACGGATGCGTCCCACACAGGAATGCGCGCAGGCCGGCGCCTGACCAGTCTCCAGACGCGGAAAACATAATATGCACTTCTCTGACTTGCCGCTTGCCCAGTTGTAATAGACTTTTTTGTATGGGCAGGCTGCCACACACATCCGCCAGGCGCGGCATTTATTTTCATTCACCAGCACGACCCCGTCTTCCGAGCGCTTGTAAATCGCACCGGAGGGGCATGCTGCAACGCAGGCCGGATTCAGGCAGTGGTTGCAGATGCGCGGCAGGTAGTTGAACACCACCCGCTCCAGCTCGTCGAGCTGGGCGCGCACCTCCGGCGGCACCCCTTCCATGCTCGGATCGTTGCGCGCATAAATATTCGAGCCGCCCAGGTCGTCATCCCAGTTCGGACCGCTCTCGATCTCTATCGGCTCACCGGTAATCTTAGAGATCGGGATGGCGGTGGGCTGGTCATCGCTGGCGGGTGCGTTGAACAGGTCCTCATAGCGGAAGGTAAATGGCTCGTAATAATCTTCCAGGCTGGGCAAGGAGGGGTTGAAGAACAGCTTCAGCAACCCTTTGCCTTTGGAATGCAGCTTGAGGTCCAGCTTGCTGGCCTTGAACTCCCAACCGCCCTTGTAATGCTCCTGGTCCTCCCACTTTGTCGGGTAGCCGGTGCCGGGACGGGTTTCTACATTGTTCCACCACATGTACTCCGCACCTTTGCGGTCCGTCCATAGGTTCTTGCAGGCTACCGAACAGGTGTGGCAGCCGATGCACTTATCCAGGTGAAAGAGCATGCTCATATGAGCTCTAACATTCATAATCAACTCCTATCTGGTATTTGCAGCTTAGTAGTCCGGCCTCTCGATCCGCCGCACGAAGACGAAGGTGTCCCGGTTGACACCAGTCGGTCCCCAGTAGTTGAAGAAGTAGGTGAACTGGGCATAGCCGCCGGACATCAGCACCGGCTTGAGGCGGGCACGCGTCAGCGAGTTGTTCATCCCGGCCCGCTTTTTGTGCAGCGGCGATTTGGGGATCCCTACTGTGCGCTCAGTGGCATGGTAGACGAACACCGTGCCGTGCGGGATGCGTGCTGAGATGATGGCACGCTGGACGAACACCCCGTTGTCGTTGAAAAGTTCCACCCAGTCGTTGTCTTTGATGCCCAGCTCGGTGGCGTCCTTGTCGTTCAGCCAAATCGGGTAGCTGCCGCGCGAAAGGGTCATCATGCGTTCGTTCTCGGAATAAGTGGAGTGGATGCTCCATTTGCCATGCGGGGTGATGTAGTTGAGCATCTTGCCTTGGGCGAGTGCCATGCTCTGCTGGGTCTCATCCAGCATGGTGTGGTCGGGCCGCGGTTTGTAGGTGGGCAGGTGCTCACCCCAGAATAGATACATCTCATGGTCGAGGTAGAAATGCTGCCGCCCGGTCAGGGTGCGCCAGGGGACCATACGCTCGACATTGATCGTAAAGGGGCTGTATGCCCGGCCTTTGTTGATGATCGCCGACCAGGTAGGGGTGGTCAGCACGCGCCGCGGCTGGGCGACGATGTCGTCAAATGAGTAACGGATATCGCGCAGTCCTTCGGCAAGGTCGGCCAGCTTCACCCCGGTCTTGTGCTCCTCGGCTACGAATGCCTTGTGGGCCAACTCGCCGTTGGAGGATGGGTCGAGGTACAGGATGGCATCTGCAACCTGGCGGGCGTCGAAGAGGGACGGGTACAGGTCTGCACCCTGCGAGCCGCCGTTGCCGGATATCAATGGGTGTCCGATGTCACCCTCTTTGAAGTGCCGGGGGTGCTTCTGCAGCAGCCGCTGGTATTCGTCACCCACGGGGATGTTCAGGCCGTGCGCGCTGACGCCGTTCTTCTCCATGCCGCGCCCCAGGCTTACCATGCGCTCGTACAGGTTGGCGTAATCACGCTCGACCACCCGGAATTTCGGCATGGTTTTCCCGGGTATCGCCTCAGCACCGCCGGTCTTCCAATCTACGACATCTGGTTGAGCGAGCTCATCGGGTGTGTCGTGCTGCAGGGGCAGCATGACGACGTCCTTGATCGGATCGGGCAGATGGGTCTTTGCCAGCTCGCTGAACTTCTTGGCAACCGCCTTGTAGATCTCCCAGTCCGATTTCGACTCCCAGGCGGGCGGCACGGCAGCCTGCATCGGGTTGATATACGAGTGCAGATCGGTGGTGTTGAGGTCATCCTTTTCGTACCAGGTGGCTGCCGGCAGCACGATATCCGAATACAGGGCGGAGGTGTCCATACGGAAGTTCAAGTCAACCACCAGGTCCAGCTTGCCCTCAGGCGCTTGCGGGCGGAAAGCCGCTTCGTGCACGATACCCTCAGCCTGTTCTGCTGCGATGGCGTTGTTGTGCGTACCCAGGTAGTGCTTGAGGAAGAATTCATGCCCTTTGGCGCTGGTGCCGATAGCATTACCGCGCCAGATGAACCACACCCGCGGCCAGTTCTCATCCATGTCCGGCGCTTCAACCGAGAAATGGAGCTGGTTGTCACGCAGCTGTTGGACAACATACTGGATGATATCGGCGTCGCTCTCTGCCCCGGCTTGCATGGCTTCCTGCACAACTGCCAGCGAGCTTTTATTGAACTGCGGGAAGAAGGGGAGCCAGCCGCGCTGGACGGCGCGTACCTGGAAATCGAGCGTATGGTCGCTGCGGCTGCCGACCAGGCTGTCCGTCTCTCCTTCGTTCTCGGGCAGCTTATCGTAAGCTGAATAGCCGCGTTCGTAGCGCCACTGGTCGGAATGTACATAGTGGAAAGAGGGCGTGTTCTGGTGGCGCGGCGCCATACCCCAATCGAGGCCGAAGGCGATCGAGCTCCAGGAGGCGATGTTGACCAGCTTTTCCTGCCCCACGTAATGTGCCAGACCGCCGCCATTGACCCCAACGCTGCCGGTCAGCATGAGTGCAACAATCCCTGCCCGGTAGAGCAGGTTGTTGTGGTACCAGTGATTTGCACCGGCGCCGATGATGATCATGTTCTTACCGCCGGTCTTCTCAGCGTTGGTCGCCCATTCGCGTGCAAAGCGGATCAGGGTGTCTCGATGGATGCCGGTGAATTTCTCCTGCCAGGCGGGAGTATAGGGCAGGTCGTCGTCGTATTCTTTGGCATAATCTCCGGGCAGTTCGCGGTCTACACCGTACTGTGCCATCACCAGGTCGAAGACGGTTGTTACCAGCACACGCCCCTCACCAGTCTCTACGTAGCGCGCCGGCACGAAGCGTTTCAGCGTCTCACCGCTCACGAAATCGTCGAATTCCAGCTCGACTAGCTGGTCGTATTCGGCCAGGAAGCTCAGCTCGGGATCGATCTCCTCACCGCTGGCTGCATCTTTCAGCTCCAGGTTCCATTTACCCTTATCTTCCTGCCCCCAGCGGAAGCCGATTGTCCCGGGCGGCATGCTCGCCCGACCGCTTTTCTTATCCCAGACCAGAAGCTTCCAATCCCCGTTCTCGATCTCGCCGTAACCAGCAGCGTCACCAGCCCGCATGTAGCGGTCCGGTCGGCTGCCCTTCAGCCGCACCAGGAAGGGCATATCGGTGAAGCGTTTCAGGTAGTCCGAGAAATATGGCACCTGGCGCTGGGCGTAGAACTCTTTCAGGATGACATGGTTGACAGCCATCCAGTAAGCGGTATCCTGACCGGGATTTACCGGGATCCAGTAATCAGCGTATTTAGAAACCTGCGAGAAATCGGGTGAAAACACGACCAGTTTGGCACCCGCGTGGCGCACTTCGGAGACAAAGTGGGTGTCCGGGGTGCGGGTCATGTTCAGGTTGGCGCCCATCACAGCAATGAAACGAGAGTTGAACCAGTCAGCGGATTCGTGTACGTCGGTCTGTTCGCCCCAGATCTCGGGGCTGGCAGGTGGCAAATCGCAGTACCAGTCATAAAAACTCATCACCACGCCGCCGAATAGGCTCAGAAAGCGGCTGCCGGATGCATAGCTGACCTGTGACATCGCCGGGATTGGCGAGAATCCGATCACACGGTCCGGTCCGTACTTCTTCACGGTGTGGATCAGGGATGCGGCGATCATCTCAAGCGCTTCGTCCCAGGTTATGCGCCTGAAGCCGCCCTTGCCGCGCGCCTGCTGGTATTTTCGGCGGCTGCCGTTGTCGGAGACCAGTTTTTCCCAGGCTTCGACCGGGTCTGAGTAGGCTGCCCGGTGCTGGCGCCATAGATCGATCAAGGCACCCCGTCCATATGGGTATTTCACCCGGATCGGGCTGTACAGGTACCAGGAAAAGCTGATACCGCGCTGGCAGCCGCGCGGCTCGTATGGCGGCAGACCGTCCTCCAGTTGAGGGTAGTCGGTGGCTTGCAGCTCCCAGGTGACGATGCCGTCTTTGACGAATACCTCCCAGGAGCAGCTGCCCGTGCAGTTTACACCGTGGGTGGTGCGCACCCGCCGGTCGTGTTGGAACCGGTTGCGGTAGAATTCCTCCCATTTTCGTTCGGTCGGCGACTCAATTTCTTTAATCCAATCGCTCATCTTAGCCTCCGTGAGAGCTAACTATCAGAAATAATGCAGTTCAGGGGAAAATGGACACCCTTGTACTAACTGTGTACGTCTAAACTATAAGAGATCCTTGCTTTGTAATGTCCTGCCATGATTCCATCAGCCCAGTGCCCGCAAACGGTCAGAGATGCTGTTGCGCTGGCCGGGCCAGAAGAACGCCATCACGATGAACAGCACCAGCGCGCCTCCCGCGCCGAAGGCCCAGAACCACAAGGAATTGAGACCCGCCTGGTTGGCTGCAGCAACGCCTTCAGATTGAGCCAGGTATGCCAGCAGGTCGGCCTGCTCCTGGGGGGTCAGTGGGCGGCTGTTGAAGATGCCCCGCATGGTCGGGAACGGGAGACCGGCCAGAACACCTGCCATACCCCCCTCCCCGCCGTAACGACCCACCACGCCGGTCAGGTCAGGACCCAGCGTGCCGCCGCCAAGTGCCGCCAGTCCATTGACACTGTGGCAGGCTATACAGCTGGTGGCGTTGTTTTGCAGCGGGATCTTTCCGCTGAACAAGGCATTCCCGCGCCCGGCATCACCGGCGAGCGCTGCGGCACCGGCTCCTGCAGCAGATGTCCCTCCCGGGCTCTCCAGATATGCCAAGAGAGCACTCACCTCATCCTGGGAGAGACCCTGGTTCGGCATTTGCAGGTTGTTGTACTTTGCCAACAGCTCGGCTGCGATCGGGTCGCCTGAAGCGATCACTCTGTCCGGGGCGGTGATGAAATTCCGCACCCACTCCATATCCCTCCGTTCGATAACGCCCTCCAGGTCGGGTCCGACCAGGTCACCGCCTCCGATATTATGGCAAGCGCGGCATTTCTGGTCGAAGAGGTCCGCGCCTTGCTGACCTGATTGTGCCAGCGACCCAGCGCTTGCCAGCCCGGTTGCAAGGCATGCGGCAGTTATGATCGCCAGTAATATGACTATCGGCTTTGGATTTGATTTGAACATAACACCCTCACACTGCGTTCCAGGTTGAGAATTTATTGGCCTTAGCATATTCATGAGTACCTTGCTGTCATTCCATCTCCTGTCGATCGATCTCGATCGAACTGTGGATCAGAGTCATCAGGTCATCACTTGAGGCGGGCATGGTCTGTGCGCTGTAGAAGCGCATCAGATTGTTCTCAAGCGTGACGCGGATCATTGGCAGGTCGGGGAAGTTTGCCAGGATGCGGGCGGTCACTTTTGCCACTCTTTCTGTCCTCTTTAATGGTTCTGCGATCAACACCATATCCGGGGAAGACTGCGTGATGCGCGCCGCCGCATGGTCATCGATAGCCCATGGACCGAGAACTTCTATTGTTGGATCGCTTCCAAGCGTGTGCTGCAAGCTCTCACAGAGAAGCTGCCTTGCACACAGAAGCGCTACCCGCCGTTTGCCCATACTGCACCGTTATTTCTGCCACAAGCGCAAGAACGCGACTACGTCTGCCATTTCTACCCCGATCAGCCGGTCCTCGAAAGCCGCCATCAAAGTCCCATCACGTCCGTTCTGGATGAGTTCGACAATCTCAGCATTGCTGCTGTTTTGAATAAATGTATTACGACTGAGCACTACTCCAACCCCGCCTTCGCCCTGTATGCCGTGACAGGCGGCGCAGTTCGCTGAATATACTGAGGCGCCGTTGGCAGGATCGCCTAAAGGCCACTGGTCGCGCAGGTCCTGCAGGGTTGCCAGCGCGGCCTGAGGTTCACCGGATGCGATCTGCTCCTCGGCGCTTTCCAACATTGCTACAGCCGTCCCGTCAGTGATCTTAACCGCGCGGGCGATGTTCAGGCTGGCGCTTGAAGTGTCGTCATTCTGTAAGGCAAAGATGGCCTGATCTAGCAGCTCGCCGACTGAAAAGCTCGGAGCTACGGTAGTGCCCTCCCGCCAGGCGGCGATAAGCGAGACGAGATCATCAATCTGTTCAGGAGAAAGCACCGTCCCCCAGGTCGGCATGCCTTTGGCGGGACGACCATTCTTGATCACGCCCCGGTACCATTCATCCGGCAGCGCTTCCAGCCGGGCGGGATCGTTGATCGTCGGCGCCTGCTCGGTTCCGGCACCATGTTCTCCATGACACACCGCACATGTGCTCGCAAACAGGAGCGCGCCCTGCCCGGGATCTGGGACGAAGGTCTCGATGCTGATTTCTGGAGCAGTTGGCTGCCATGACCGCAACAGCGCCACAATATCACGTACGTCTTCATCGGTCAGCGGCCCCCCGTACTCCACGCTCCAGGCGGGCATCTGCGTATTCGGCACCCCGGAACGGATCACAGAGAAGAAAACGCTGTCGGGTGTGCTGTCGAGCACCTTCTTGCTGTTCAGCGCCGGGCCGGTACCCCCTTCGCCGTTCCCCCCATGACAGGCCTGGCACTGCGCCGCGTAGAGCTGCTTGCCGCGCTGAATGCGATCAGAATTGAATTCTTCCGCGGCGCTCACCAGGCGTTCGCCCTCTGATAATGCGTACAGCGTCAGTCCGAGCAGCATGACGACGACAAATACTAAACCGATCTGTATGTAGCGAGAGTAATCTTCTGGATAATCTTTCATTGGCTGATCATCCTAAACTGCCGTCAGCTGGGACGGGTCATAGCTGCTGCGTTCCTGAGGTTTGCCTGTATCGATCCAGACTTCGTCCTTCTCGATCAGCACCGGGAATGTGTCCAGTGGGCGTGGAGCCGGGCCATCGATAACCTCGCCCACCGGGCTGAATAAGGATCCATGACACGGGCAGTGAAACTCATCCCGGGCTTGCTCCCAGGGTACCGCGCATCCAAGATGCGTGCAGCGCTGCCACATAGCAAGCAGCCCCTGGTCTGTCCGCACGATGTAGGCCCGGGCCGGCTCGATGCGTGTCACGCTGTCCACCAGAAATTCGTCGACTTTTCCGGCATAAACCAGCCCGCCGAAGCCACTTTTTTTCAAAGGCTTGAGGAATCGCATCACGGCCACGAACGATTCGCCGACCAGTAAGACCAACAGACCGAAGAATCCAACCACCATGAACTGCCTGCGGTTGATGGATGACGGCTTTTGTGTTTGTTCCATTGATGTTCTCTGCATACTTTAGAAATGTGTGAATGGGTTGTAGTTGTTGGGCATATTCCAGGGCAGGAAAAGTTCGAACCCCGGTCCCCGGAACAAAAATCCCGTCACGGTGAACACGATTGCTGACACAAATAACATGGTAAATAACAACAGCATGACTTCCCTGGCATCTGGTTTGTATCTGCGCAGCACGATCAGGGGCAGGAAAACGATCAAAGCCATGATCAGCCCCGGGATGAGCACCTGGGTTACAAAGGGGGGTGCTGCACCTCTCAGCAGCTCACGCAGCGGAAAGGTGTTATCCAGGATGATGAAGAGCGGCATTGCTACCAGGGTATAGAGCGCGGTGTATTTGGTCACCTGACGGCCTCGGGGGCTGGTGAACCAGCGCCCTGAGCCCTGGCGGCTGTTGTCGATATACGGTATTGCCAGGACGAACAGAACCAGGATGGTTGGAATGACCACAGCCATCAACGTCGGGTGACCGTGCTCCAGCATTTCCTGCAAGCCCATGAAGTACCATGGTGCTTTGGCAGGGTCGGTGGTCAGGTTGGGGTTGGCAATCTCCTCCAGGGGTGCGTTGACTGCCAGAGACAGCAGAAGCAGCACCACTCCCATGCCCAGTGACAGCAGCAGCTCCAGGAGCGCGACCACCGGGAAAGCGAAGAGGGTCTCCTCCGGACCATGGTCGACCATCTGTGCCGGGGCGCGGTGCACCAGCTCTACCAGGGTATAGGTCTTGCTGGAAGATTTTGAGAACGATTCTTGGGTAGGGATATTCGCCATGGGTTATCCTGATTTACGGGTTGGCCAGGTTGTCGTCATTGGCTGCCAGACCGCCATCCTTGCGCACCCGCCAGATGTGAATGGATGTGATCAGTGCAATGCCCATCGGTATCAGCATGATGTGCAGGGCATAAAAGCGGGTCAGGGATTCCTGCCCGACTTCCGGTCCGCCGAGCATGAAAGCTTTGATCGTGTTCCCCAGTCCAGGCGCGTAGCCTGCCACACTGGTGCCTACCGTAATCGCCCAGAAGGAGAGCTGGTCCCAGGGCAGCAGGTATCCGGTAAAGCTTGCCCCCAGGGTGAGCAGCAGCAGCATGACGCCCAGCACCCAGTTGAACTCGCGCGGCGGCTTGTAGGCTCCTGTGTAGAACACCCGCACCATGTGCAGCACTACGACCAGCACCATGAGGTGAGCACCCCAGCGGTGCATATTGCGCAGCATCTGACCGAAAGGCACCTCGGTCTGCAAGGTAACAATATTCGAATATGCTCTTTCCACAGTTGGAACATAGTAGAACATCAACAGCAGGCCGGTGATCGTCAGGGACAAGAATAGCAGCGCGGACAGGATGCCCAGACCGAAGCTGTAGGTAATGCGCAGGCTCTTGCGGTTTACTTTGACCGGGTGCAGGTGGAAAAAGATATTGGTTGTCATCACCAGCGAGCGGTCCAGCGGGTTGTCGGGCCACCCGTGACGGAAGAATGATTTCCAAATACGTGAGTTGGTAATCCCTTGAACCAGGTTTGCCATTGGTCTATCCTGTTTGTGTCTTTGTTTCGTAGGTCAGCACTTCTGTAAAGCGGAAGGCCTCCATGGTGATCGCGCCGGTCGGGCAGCGGTGGGCGCATAAAGCGCAGCGCGTGCAGGCTTCGTCATCCTTGAGCATGGCAGCCACGCTGGGTGTAGGTTCATCCACCCAGGCGGATTGTGGTGCGCCAAGCTGCCGTTCCAGGACGGTATCCAGCACGGGGCTGGCTTCGAGCTGGTCCAGCCGGACGATCTTCAGGCAGTCCCATGGGCACACATCCACACAGCCATTGCACAGGATGCATTTGCTGCCGTTGAATACGGTATTAACGCTGCATTCCAGACAGCGGCTGCCCTGGATGGCTGCTTCTTGAAGGTCGTAGCCCAGCTCGATTACGGAGATCCCGGTCCGCCGGTCAACGGGCAGCGCCGGGACCTTGCTGCGCGGCACCTTCGTCCAGTCTGGGAACATGGTGTGGCTGCTGCTCAAGTCGGTCCACTCGGTCTGAATGTCGAGCTTCAGCGCACGCCCCTGGATATGCTGCTCGATCCCCAGCGCGGCGATATGCCCGTCACGCACTGCACTGATGATCAGGCGTGGCCCGAAGGCGACATCTCCGCCTGCAAACACGTCAGGTGCAGTCGTCTGCAAGGTTTCCTGGTCGATCTGGACCAGGCCGCGCGGCGAGATGGCTACGTCCGGCGCGCCGCCCAGGGCGTCCAGGTTTGCCCGCTGTCCGATGGCGATGATCACGTTATCACAATCCAGCGTGCGGGCTGTGCCGAGCTTGAAACGCGGGTTGAAGCGACCGTTTTCATCGAATACCGAGGAAACTTCGATAACCTCCAGACCGGTCACCCTGCCCTGCTTGCCCAGGATGCGGTTGGGACCCAAACGAGGCAGGATCTCGATCCCTTCCTCCAGCGCTTCCTCCAGCTCGAATCGCGAGGCGGGCAGCTCTTCCCACGACTCCAGGGAGATGATCCTGACATCTGCCACACCCAGGCGCAGGGCGGTGCGGGCTACGTCCAATGCGGTGTGCACTGCTTCAGAGGCTTCTTCGCTGAGGGATTCTTGCTGCGCCAGGGCAAGCGCCTGTTCGGCGCTGATCTGACCCAGACGCAGGGCTGTGCGAGCGGCATCCATGGCAACATCCCCGCCGCCGACTACGATAACCCGCTTGCCCAGCTCGACTTTGTATCCCAGGTTATAGTTCAACAGCAGGTCTACAGCAGAGATTACGCCATCCAGTTCGTAGCCTTCGATATTCAGACTGCGCCCCTCCATCAACCCGATGCCTAAGAATACTGCGTCGAATTGCTGCCGCAGATCCGGCAGGGTAATCTCTTCACCGATCTTTGTGTTGAAATGTATCGTCGCGCCCAGATTCAGGATGGCGTCGATCTCGGCATCCATGGCAGACTGGTCGATGCGGTAAACCGGCACTCCGTAGCGCAGCATGCCGCCTGTTTTCGGGCCGGCTTCGTAGATTACCACCTCATGACCCAGAAGCACCATATCATGTGCCACAGTGAGACCCGAAGGTCCGGCGCCAATGACTGCCACCCGCCCGCGCCTGCGGTAAGGCTGGGAGGCCAGGTCCAGCAGTGTCTGGCGTGACCAGCGCACCCGGTTATAGACCAAAGGCGCTCCCTGACCTGGAAGATTAGGCTGGAGCGGGGTCGTTACACCGCCCATCGTCACGGCATCCAGCGGGATCAGGGAGGAGGAACCAGGTGCTGAGACCTTCGCCCCGGGCAGGAGATGCCCGGCCTCGGGTCCATAGCGTTCGGTCAGCAGGCGTTTCAGCGGGCGGATAGCGACCGGTTCACGGTCGGGGCCGATTACCTCGCGCCGGCAGGCAGTCTCACATGGCGCGCCGCAGATGCGCCCGCAGATCGTGGAAAGCGGGTTGGGATCATGGGCCACTTCATAGCCCAGCTCGATCTCCCCTCTGGCGATGGCGGTTACATAGCCGCGCGAATCGGTATAAACCGGACAGGCCTCCTGGCACTTGATCGTTTTACGATAGTAGTCCGTATCGGGCAGCAGTATCTTGTATGTATTGTCTGTCAATGGATACCCTCAGCACTCCGGAAAATATTTTTACCTGATATACAATAACAAGAAATCGGGTAGTAATGCATCCATCGCCGCTTGCTCGCAGGAATGAAAAAAGAGCGATCTTGCGATCGCTCTTTCAGGGTTAAGAATTAGTTCTAGCTATACCAGACCTTTGTGCTTTGCCAGACGGGCTGCCTCATAGCGGCTGCTGACCTGCAGCTTGGATAAGATGTTCCTTAGATGGGTCTTCACAGTGTGCAGGCTGATGGATAAGTCTGCAGCGATCTCTTTATCCGTACTCCCCTGAGCAACTAGAGCAAGTACATCCTTCTCGCGCGGGGTGAGCGACAGGGCGGCTTCTTCTGAATCTGCGGGCAGCTGGTGGCTAAGGCGTCGAAATTCTTCCAGCATCCTGCCTGCCAGCTGTGGATTGATGGCGGCTTCCCCCCGCACCGCACCCCTCAGCATATCCAGCATTTCTCGCGAGCGAATATTCTTCAGTAAATACCCCTGCGCCCCGCTCTTTATGGCCTCGAACAGTTTCTCCTCATCATCCCGTACGGTCAGCATAATGATGATACAGTCTTCCAGTTCCTGCTTGATCTTCCTTGTGGCTTCCAGCCCATCGCAGCCCGGCATCTGGATATCCATTAAGATCAAGTCGGGTTTCAGCTGTTGGGCTTTGACGATCGCTTCCAGCCCGTCGCTGGCCTCACCAACGACCTGCATATCGGGCTGCGAAGAGATGATGCCGGACAATCCTTCGCGGAATAAGATATGGTCATCTGCCAGCAGAAGGCGGATCACATTCATCGGTGGTCCTCGGGGTCTCCCTCGCCGCGGCGCAGCGGCCATACCAGGCTGATCCGTGTCCCTGATCCAGGGGCGGAGACGATTTCGAGCTGACCCTCCAGGCGTGCCGCTCGGGCACGCATGATGCTCATCCCAAAGTGCCCCTGCCCGTTTTCCGGTAGAGATGCTTGAGGGTCAAACCCGCTCCCATTGTCATAGATGGTAAGGATACCTTGCCCGTTGCTTTGCCCCAGGGATACAGTGATCTGCGTAGCCTGGCTGTGGTTTTGAGCGTTAAGCAGCGCCTCACGAGCAACACGTAAAATTTGCTCAGACTGCTGGTGTGGAATCATGAGCGGTGGTTTTACTTCCGACAGCCACTCGATTGCGCCGCGTCCGGCTGGGATTTCCTGCACCAGTCCAGATAGCTGTTCTTGCAATGAGGATGGAGCTGGCAGTTCATCCTGCAGGCTGGCGATTGCCAGGCGCGTCTCTCTGGAGGCTTGATCGATCGCCAGATGGCAGCGTTCCAGCTTTTTCATTGCCAGCTCAATCTTCCCTTGCTGGACAAGGTCGTGGGTCAAATCGACACTCATCAGCAGGTAGTTGAGCGTTTGTGCCAGACCATCATGCATATCAGCCGCAAACCGCTGGCGTTCTTCCAGAATGGCGGAGCGCTCCGCCTGGTCGTAGAGGCGGGCGTTCTCGATAGCGACCGCGGCTGCATTCGCCAGCTTGGTGAGCAAGCTTAATGATTCATCCGAAAAATACTGCGCCTGAGAACTGCCGACACATAATGCCCCGATGATGCGGTTTCCGGCCTGCAGTGGGGCTGCGATATGGCTGGTCTGGTAAGGGGATGCCATGATCTCGCAGGCACCGTGACAGCCTTTGATCTCGCACAGTATCGCGTCATTGCTTGCCAGGATATGCCCTGGCAGGGGGGTACTGGCTGAGGTAGATGAGCGCTGGATGGCGCTATCTGGCCCGCAGATTGCCTGCAGGCTCAATGTCTGCCCCCGGCTGTCCAGCATGCACAGGTAGGCGATCTCGCCATCCAGCAGCTGGCGTGCTTTCTCCGTCACCGAGTTCAAGACGTAATTGATATCCAGGCGGGAGGAGATTTCGCGGCTGACCGAATAAAGCGCGTCCAGTTCGCGGGTGCGCTGTGTGACGCGCTCTTCAAGTGTATCCGCCCAGGCCTGGGTCTCCTCGTAGGAAGCTTTCAATTGAGAACGCATCGTATCCATGGTCGCACCCAGCACCTGGATCTCGGCCGGACCCTGGACCTGGACCGGTGTGTGCAGGTTCCCTGCGCCGATTCGTTCGGTTGAGTTTCCCAACTTGCGCAGCGGCTCGAGCACCGAGCCACGCGTGACGAGCACACCAAGGGCGAGCAGTATCATTGCCGCGGCGAGAAAGATGATCTGGACCCACTTGATGCGTTGAGCCTTAGCAGTGGCTTCGGCTGAATATAGACGAACCGCAGAATCGGATTGTTCGACCAGCTCTGGTGCTGTGTTCTGTATGGATTGTATGGCAGACTGGAATTCCTGGCTGGCAGGGTCGCTCTGCAGAACGATCTGCAGATTGTCTCTGAAGCCAGCCCATAAGTTTGCAACCTGTTCCAGCTGTGATCGGATATGAGGGTTTCTTGTGGCCGGTAATAATGACGTAATCCCTGCCAGGTATGGCACTCCACCACCATCCCGTAGTGCCAGCAGGGTTTGCTCGAAGGCTTGGGCTGAATCTTGCAGGGCCAGTCTGGTTTCCCCCCCAGGCTGGCGCTCGACTTCCATGGTCTGGCGCGTCATCTGCTGTACAAGCATGCGCTGTCTGCCGGCCAGGTTGATGACCAGGGCGTCCTCGTTCTGCGCTTCGATCCCAAGGTACGTCGTGGTCACCGATACCACGACGAGCAGGGAAAACGCCAGAAAGATCAGACCGAGACGACTCCGGAGGTTAAGTCTTTGCATGATGCGAACCGGATTTAACGGGTTGAAAAGGTTGAAATTATTTTATCACGAACAGGATTGCCTGAATCCCCCGCTCGAATCTGCCTCCGGTACTTGTCGCGAACCTGATGGTTCCCTCGGCGCTTGGCCGGATCAGCCATTCTTGCGCTGAAACTCGCCCATAAACTGCGCCAGGAGATGCACTGAGTCAACCGGCACGGCATTGTACAGGGAGGCACGCAGCCCACCAACAGAGCGATGTCCCCTCAGTCCGACCAGCCCTTCAATTTCCGTCTGCCGGGCAAACATCTCTTCCAGCTCTTCGCTCGGTAGCCGGAAGGTCACGTTCATCAGCGAGCGGCTGTCTCTGACCGCGTGCCCGCGGTAGAAGCCGCCGCTGCCATCGACCGCCGCATACACTAGAGCGGCCTTCTCCTGGTTGTGCCGGTCAATCGCTTCCAGACCTCCTTCCTGTTTCAGCCATTTCAGTACCAGCCCTACCATGTAGATTGCAAAGCAGGGCGGTGTATTGTGCATAGAGCCTTTCTTTGCCTGCACTTTGTAGTCCAGCATCACCGGCAGACCGTCCGGAACCCGCTCC
The DNA here is from genome assembly GCA_032124675.1 of Chloroflexota bacterium. Taxonomy (GTDB): domain Bacteria; phylum Chloroflexota; class Anaerolineae; order Anaerolineales; family UBA4823; genus JAQBDA01. The sequence continues at coordinate 8,011 of JAQBDA010000090.1, read as the reverse complement.
AGCAAGTCCTCACGGAGGATCACAACCGTTACCCCTGCCGGTCCGGCATTCTTCTGCGCCCCGGCATAGACCAGCCCATATTTGCTAATGTCAACGGGTCTGCTGAGAAAATCTGATGACATGTCGCACACCAGCGTCACGCCAGCCGGTGGATCCGGCTCGACCCGAAACTGCACCCCATGGATGGTCTCATTGGAGGTGAAATGCAGGTAAACCGCCGCCGGGTCGGGCTCGACTCGCTCCGGCACCCGGTCGAAGCCTGTGCTCTCGCTGCTGCCTGCTATCCGGACTGCACCCAGCTTACGCGCATCACTTACTGCGGCATTGCCCCAGGTACCGTTAACAATGTAATCCGCCGACTGCTGCGCGTCTTTCAGGTTCATTGCCAGCATGCCGAACTGCAGGCTGGCGCCTCCCTGCAAGAAGAGCACTCTATACTCAGGCGGCACTCCCAGCAGCGCTCTCAGGTCGGCTTCCGTCTCTGCCATTACCGCCTCGAACGCCACCGAGCGGTGGCTCATCTCCAGGATCGACATTCCCGTCCCGCGGTAATCCAGCAGCTCTGCCTGTGCCTGCTCCAGCACTTGCAGCGGCAAGGCTGCCGGTCCGGCATTGAAATTGTGTACCCGTTCCATCTAATACTTCAGGTATTCAGGGAGTTTATTAATCGTCTTCAACCACGATAGCGATCGCCGTTTCGATCTCTTCAATTGTCTGAGCGGCGGAATCCTTCATCGCAAAGCTGATCACCAGTTCATTTATGTGCCGGCTTGCGTATCTGCGCTCATCTTTAAGGAAGATCAGGTCAAGAAAGCCGCAGGCGCGGAGCAGACTGAGTATGGCGATATCGCGCTGGTCTGCTTCCTCCTGGGCGAGGACGATGCCGCGCAATCGCCGTCTCACCCAATATTTCGATGTGGCGTTTACCTGCGTATCGAGGGGTGTCGGGACCTCCCATTCCAAATGGTCATCTTCCTGGGATACGATCCCCATTTGGATCAGGCGCTCGGTTATTTGTTTCCCTAGTTTTTCAAGCCCATTGCTAACCTTATTGATCCAATACCCGAACTTATGATCTTTCTCGGAATCTTCAAGAATATTCAGGACTTCGTTCAGCAGGTTATCTTCTGTTGGACTTTTATCAACCAGGATCAGTCGATGCTTTTCGTTGGTTTGAATTTTCCCCATCAAGGCGAGTTCAGCTAATAACGCACCCGCCAGTCCCGGCTTCATACTTTCGACCGTTGACTTAAGGTAGGTGCCTTTATCTTCATGAACAGACAGCAAATAGAGTTCATCGTACAGAGTCAGCATGAAATATCCCTTTCTAGATCGTGCGAAAGCGAACAAGTGGCAGCAGGAAATTATACCTCAGATCACTCGCGCACTTACCGAGAAACAGTGCTCACAGGCCAGATAACCCGAATATGCTGGTGGGCGCTCAACCGAGAGGGGTGGCAGCTTGCTGTTACAAGCTCAGTGAATCAAAAATCGTATCCAGTTCTTCATCAGCTACGTCGAATACGGCATTATGCGGCGGCAGCGGCTCGCGAGCCATCCATTCCGGCAGGCGGTCATCCGCTTTGGTGAATCCGGCAAGGGTGTTGAACTGCCGCTCTAACTGGATAGTCTCTCGTCCCAGCTCTTTCAAGATCGCTTTATCCGTCTGCCATCCGTAGCGTGCGTTGAGCAGGTCGGCAATTACCTGAAGGTTGACAGCGAAGCCGAAACCAGCAAATACACACGCACCCAGCGAGTCATATCCAGCCATGTTGATCTGCACATTTCGTGATAAGGCGACCTGAACGGTAGGGTCCAGGTGGTCCACCTTGGCTCGGATGGTCAAACCGGCGGTGTGGTCGCCTCCTTGGGGTGAGGTTGCGTAAGTAACGCCGGTGCCTTTGATCGCTCGTGGATCGTACGCAGACATCGCCTGTCCTTTTGCTGCCGGGATGCGCTCGACACCCAATTCTTTTCCGGCGGTCACTGCACCATTGCCTAACATAATCCCGAGTTGAGTTCCCTGGCGGATCTCATCGACCAGTTCCAGTGCCCGCTCGCCATCGCCCCATGCCATCAAACCGGCTTCTGCTGCGATCCCTAGAGCACAGCCTATCTCGATCGTGTCCAGTCCCAGGTCGTTCACCTGCCAGTTCAAACGTGCTATGGTGTCCAGGTCGTCGATACCAAGGTTGGGTCCCATCAATCCGATGGTCTCGTATTCCAGAGGAGAGACGATCATTTTGCCATCAGGACCACCGTAAATGTTCGAGCAGCGGATAGCGCAGCCCGCCATGCAGGCGTGAGCGGTTTCGCTTTCACCCCCCCGGGCGAGCTGCGTCTGGCGCATCAGTTCACCTGATACCTGCTCAGCGCCTTCAAACTGCCCGCTGGAGAAATTGCGCGTGGGCAGCGCGCCGAATCCGTTGCTCATGCGGGTCATGGCAGCCGTACCGTAGTCGGTATAGACCCTTGTTTGTGGGTGGCCCAAAAGGTCCTGGTTGTATTCCTTCTGTGCTTTGCGGTAAGCTGGCAGATCCAGAATTGGCGGCTTGCCGCCTGTGCTGCCGTCGATAACGATGGCTTTGATGCCCTTGCTGCCCATCACTGCCCCCAGACCACCACGTGCGGCAATACGGGATGGCACCCGGTCTTTATCCAGATTCTGGATGCCGGCAGCCTTCAGCTGCATCTCTCCCCCCGGTCCGATCAGCGCAAGCGCCACTTTGTCACCGAATCGTCTCAATAGCGGCGGGGCGACATCGAAGACACCCAGCCCGGCCAGATCGTCGGCGCGCTCGAAATGAGCACCATCTGCACTGAGTTGCAGCACCCACCAGCCTGCCTCTTCAGGGCGGGATTCGATGACCAGTGCCTTGATCCCCAGGTGGGTGAGCTGCAGCCCGGTGCGTCCGCCAGCATTGCTCTCTTTGACGCCGCCGGTCAACGGGCTCTTGCCGCCAACCGAGATTCGGTCGCAGGAAGAGAGCATATGACCGACCAGCAGACCCGGGGCAAATATCAATTTGTTATCAGGTCCGAGCGGGTCACAGCTCGCCGGTACCTCGTCGACCAGTATGCGAGCTAACAGGCCACGCCCCCCCAGGTGCTGCCACGTCTCCGGGACGGGCTCGCGCTGCAAGGTCTTCGAGTGCATATTTACCCGCCAGATGGAAAAGAAATCATGTTGTATGTTATTCGGCTGTGTGTCAGTCATGATAGCTCCTTTGCATATCAGCCTAATTATAATAGCACTACTGCTGTCCAAACGTGTTCGACCGGTGCAGTGATCGCAGCCGGGGAGGGGAGCTGTACTGGATGCTGGCTTGACTCGCATTGATGGCTGTTGTATCATTCGTCCAGAGCAGGAGGCGCATGGAGAAATCCCCATCAGAAGCCATACGGGTCGATTTCAAATGAAACCCTTTATCGGCCTGGACCTGGGCGGCACCCATATTAAAGGTGGACTGGTGAACACCGAGAGCGGTGAAATCCAAGGATTTCAGCAGATTGACACGCTTGCGCGTGAAGGGCACGCGGCGGTTATCCACCGCATGGCGGGACTTGTCAAAGAGATTGTAAAATCCAGCGGGCTGCTGAAAACAGAGATCGGGGGAGTGGGCATTGGGGTACCCGGTATGCTCGATCTGAAGCGTGGCTTGGTGCTGTTCACGCCAAATTTCCCTGGCAACTGGCTGAATGTGGCTTTGCGCCCGCGCATGGAGAAACTGACCGGGCTGCACACAGCTATGTTGAACGATGTCCGCTCGATGACCCTCGGGGAATGGACGTTCGGTGCGGGGAGGGGCGTTGATACGGTCGCCTGTTTTGCTGTTGGCACAGGTATTGGGGGAGGGCTGGTGATCAACGGGAGATTGCATCTGGGGATCGATGGCACCGGTGGTGAGCTCGGGCACCAGATCATCGACATGAACGGTCTACCATGCGGCTGCGGCAGCCGGGGATGTCTGGAAGCTTATGCCTCGGGTCCGGCAATTACTGCCATGGGGCTGAAAGCCGTCACCCAGGGTCTGACCACTAGGATTGGAGAGCTGGCAGAATATGACCTTAACCGCATTACACCCGAGATCATCCACCAGGCTGCACTGGATGGCGATTTGATCGCCCAGGATATTTTCAAGCGGGCAGGATTTTATATCGGCATTGCCGTTGCCAGTATCATTGCTTCGGTAGGGCCGCCCCGGGTGGTAATCGGTGGCGGAGTAGCCCGGGCTGGCGAGCTTCTATTGGAACCGGTGCGCAAGACGGTAGATGAGCGGACCTTCATGGTGCCTAGGGATAAGGTGGAGATCGTTCCCGCTGAGCTGGGTGTGCGCGCTGGTATGATCGGTGCCGCGCTCTGGGCGAGGGATGATCTGTATGGCGACCGGAAAGGGTGATCGCTGTGTTGCGACCAGATCTTTTGTGCGCTGATCATTAAGAATGACTGTATTCGATATCTTAACGAAACGCTATGACTCCACATGACAACCTGCCGATTGTTTTCCTCGCCTGCCAGGTCTTCCAGCATCTGATCCAGGCGAACCTGCCAGCCAGTCTTGCTCAGTCGATCACTTATCTGGATTACGGACTGCACCAGGTACCGCGCAACTTGAAAAACGCCATCCAGGAGCAATTAGACAGCATCGATGAGCCAAGCCTGGTCGTATTGGGGTATGGACTGTGCGGGAATGGCATGGATGGAATTCAGGCTGGGAAGCATGTCCTGCTCATCCCGCGCGCGGATGACTGCATTGCGATCTTATTAGGCTCTTTTGCAGCATACCAGCGCGAGTTTCAATCCGTTCCGGGGACTTATTATCTGAGCAAAGGGTGGCTGGAGTCGGGCAGCAACCCACTCAGCGAATACCAGGGTTATGTCGAGCGGTATGGAGTTGAGAAGGCGGATTGGCTGATGGATGTTCAGTACCGTAATTACAAGCGGCTGGTATTCGTGGCTCACAGCCAGGAAGACCTGGGAAGATACCGCGACCAGGCGAAAGCAGTAGCCCAATACTGCCAACGGTGGGGGATGCGCTACGAAGAGATCATTGGGTCAGAAGAGTACATCCGGCGCCTGGTCGAGGTGGCAGCTTCACTTGAGCTGGCGGATGAAGACTTTATCCTGATATCTCCCGGGGGAGAACTCAAGCAAGCCCAATTTATTCGTTGATCTGCTGCACAGATCTGCCTTGCCGGTTTGGAGCATTGTCGCTTTAGCTCCCGTTGGGCAAAATTTAAAGAACTGCATTCACTATCCCACCCGATAAACCGGTTCCTGCCCCTCCAGTACTCGGATTCAGGGTTTTATAGCAGGTGATCTCGGGGAAACTGGAAGGGCCCTGTCTCTCTTATGGAATCGATTTGAGAAATTCGAACAGGTCTGCCAGATCCTGATCGCCCATTTCCCAATGGGGCATATCCCGGTTGAGGGAGTCTCCATCGGGATGCTTGCCTTCAACCACCGCCAGGCGAAAGTCCTCTAAGGTATATTCTCCATGCTCATCGCCATGGTCATCACCGCCATGCTCTCCGGCTTCTCCGAGCAATGCGGTGTAGCGAACATCCGGGGCGTCCATCACCTGCATGTGCATATAGTGTGTGCCCCCACGCGCTTCGGGACCGTGACAGGCCGCGCAGGTTAGATAGGCACCCATCATCATGCCGCCGAAGTTTGGGCCTCCGCGGAAGGGGATGCGCTCGCCTTCATTATTGGTAGCTGTGAAGTAGATGCGCTCCCCATTGTCGATACTGCTTTTAGCAGTCCTGCTTTCACCGTCAACCTCAGTTTGAGGGCCATACGACCCCGGCAAGAACTGCGGCATTCGAAAAAACGCGCCACAGGCAATTGTCACTGCGGAGACGATACCAAGCAATACCATAACTAGTGATTTCGTCGATCTCATGCTGCCTCCCAATTTGCAGACTTTCGAGCAACGATCAGCTTGAAGATATCCCCCATGCCCAGGTTCTTGACCTCGCTGATCTGTAATCCGCCAGATTGAATATTCTGGACGGTGCGGCGGTTGATATTCGGCCCCATTATGCGGACAACCAGCGGATTGGCCAGGTCCATGAGCGCGCCTAAGGGAAGCTTTTCAGAGCGCACGTGCTCGATGAAGAGCGCCTGTCCGCCCGGTTTTGTCACCCGACCAGGCTGTGCCTGCGCAGCAGTTGGGCGTTGATGGCCACGATCACCGTGCTGAGCGACATGAACAGGGCGCCAACAGCAGGCGAGAGCAGTATCCCGATCGGATAGAGTATCCCGGCTGCCAGCGGCAGCGCCACCACATTGTAGCCCGTCGCCCAGACCAGGTTCTCGATCATCTTGCGGTAGCTTGCCCGGCTCAGGTCGAAGATCTTGACCACATCCAGGGGGTTGCTCCTGACCAGGATGATGCCGGCCGATTCGATGGCCACATCGGTGCCACCTCCGATGGCGATGCCTACATCGGCGCGCGTTAAAGCGGGAGCGTCGTTCACACCATCGCCCACCATGGCAACCCGCCTGCCCTGCTTCTGCAGTTCAGCCACCTTCTGGTCCTTGTGCTCGGGGAACACCTCGGCGAAATAGGTGTCGATGCCCAGCTCATCGGCGACGGCTTTCGCCACCGCCTGGCTGTCGCCAGTCAGCATGGCTACCTGTATACCAAGCGCGTGCAGTTTATCGATAGCTGGCTTGCTCTCCGGCCGGATCACGTCCGCCAGGGCAAATGCTGCCACCACCTGCCCCCCGTTCGAGCCCTCCTGCACCAGGTTGACCACGCTCTGTCCTTTATCACTGGCTTGCTGCTCGAAGCGGACGATGTCATCCGGCAAGCTCAGTTCGAGCAACTCCAGCAGCCGCGGACCGCCGATATAGACGCGCTGACCGTCGCTTTCTGCGCGCACGCCGCGCCCTTGGATGGCTTCGAAAGCGGAGACCTTGGGCAGTGAAAGCCCACGTTCTGAGGCGGATTTACGGATGCCGCGAGCGATGGTGTGCTCGGAATCGCCTTCAATTGCAGCCGCGAGAGCCAGAGCCTGGTCGTCTTCCCAGCCATCAGCGGCTGCGATCCCTACCACGCCGAATTCTCCCCGGGTCAGCGTGCCGGTTTTATCGAAAATTACCGTGTTTATCTCCCTGGCCTGTTCCAATGCCAGCCGGTCGCGCACCAGGATGCCGTTCTGGGCGCCCATGGAGGTGGTAATCGCCACCACCAGCGGGACTGCCAGGCCCAGGGCGTGCGGGCAGGCGATCACCAGCACAGTGGCGACCCGGGCGATCACTTCCACGTTGAACCCTACCGCAATTGTCCAGGCGATGGCTGTGATGGCTGCCACGGCGAGGGCAATGTAGAACAACCACCCAGCGGCTTTATCGGCCAGGATCTGTGTATTGGACTTGCTCTGCTGGGCCTGCTCCACCAGGCGCATGATGCCCGCCAGAGCGGTCTGGTCGCCGGTGGCGGTGACTTTCACCCGCAGGCTTCCATCGCCGTTAATGGTCCCGGCGATGACCTGATCCCTGGGAACCTTCTTGACCGGCATGGATTCGCCGGTGATCATGGCTTCGTTGACATCCGACTCACCTTCCTGCACCTCGCCGTCAGCCGGGACGCTGGCGCCAGGGCGCACGAGCACCAGGTTCCCATTGCGCAGCTGGCTGATTGGTACTTCAACAGTGCTGCCGTCGTCACGGATGCGCTCGGCAGTATCGGGCATCAGTTTAGCCAGCTCGTTCAATGCGCCAGAGGCCTGGCGCACGGAGCGCATCTCCAGCCAGTGCCCAAGCAGCATGATATCGATCATCGTTACCTGTTCCGAGAAGAAGGAGCTCTCGGTGGGCAGGAATAGCGCTGCCAGGCTGTAGAAGAAAGCCACGGAGATTGCCAGAGAGATCAGGGTCATCATGCCCGGGCGGCGGTCTTTGATCTCAGGACGCGCCATCTGCAGGAACGGCACGCCGCCATAGATGAACACGATCACCGAAAAAACCGGTGTGATCCACAGACTGCCTGGGAATGCCGGC
>JAQBDA010000089.1:0-3792 GCA_032124675.1 Chloroflexota bacterium | reverse complement strand
CTGGACAGACTTCAAAGCAGGCTTACGTTATATGATCAGCTGGCCCGGTTTGTTGATCATTGGCCTGATGACGGTGGGAATTAATTTCACGATCATCCCTGCCTTTTCGCTGCTCCCGCTCATGATCAAGGACTATTTTGGCGGGAGCGCCATCCACCTGAGTTGGGTGGAATCCGCTATGGGGGCTGGCCTGATCGTCGGTGGTGCCTTGCTGGGTCTCTGGGGCGGCTTCTCACGCAAGATACTCACATCGCTGGTTGGATTGATGGGCATGGGCACAGGCACCCTGATCCTTGCCCTGGCACCTGCCTCGGCAATCTTCCTGGCGGTTGGCGGAGCATTGCTTGTCGGTCTCATGACCCCAATAACAATGGGCCCCTTCTTTGCCATCATCCAATCTAAGGTTGAGCCCGATATGCAAGCCCGCGTTTTCTCACTTTTGAGCAGCGTTGGCACGGGGATAGCACCGCTCGGATTGATGATCGCTGGTCCCGTCGCCGATCGGGTCGGGATCCAGGCCTGGTTCCTGCTTGGAGGCGTTCTGTGCATCTTTATGGCGGTGACCGGTCTATTCATCCCCGCCGTGATGAACATGGAAAAGAAAGGCAATCCCCCGCTCGAAGCAGTTGGCATGAGCGTCAGGCAAGCGATTTAACCAAATCAGAAGATTAAAAGGTAAAGACAAAATGAAATCTACGGATCGATCCACTCATTATCAAATCTGTCTCGAGGGAATACTCGATGAGCGCTGGCTGCGTTGGTTCGAGGGGCTGGGAGTTACAATCAGTGCTGACAACCAGACTATCATACGCGGAGAGTTCGACCAGTCTGCGCTGCACGGCTTGTTCAATCGCTTCCGTGATTTGGGCGTCACCTTAATCTCCGTGCAACGCCATCCAGACAGAAAAGAATCCTAACAACGGCTGTCGCTTGCCCGAACATCGCCTTTATCAAATAATCACAATCGACCACTCATTACCATCACCGCACGGCTGGTGCTTGATAAACTCAGGCAATTATCCATCTAAGCAAAAACGCCAGGTTGTGAGCCTGGCGTTTTGTGTTTTGTACACGATCATCCCCTATTGATCAGGGTTTGTCGAGGGGATGGGATCATTTCAAGCTGATCCACCTACGAAGCCCTCAGGGTCTATGACAAGCCAGAAACTGAGTTTTTTTCGACTGGCTGCATGCAAAGGAGATCAACCTGGTTCACCTGATCTCAAGGTATTCAGCAGCTGCTCGAAATGACCCGGTTTCTCTACCTTAGTACTGCTTCAAGATCAACGGCAGGAGCGCCGAGTATGGTGCTGCAGAGATGACAACCTCATCCGGCAGGCTCGACATCCCCAGCGAGTCGCTCACCACGAGGGTGAAGGTTAATACCGCGGTCTGCGTGATGACCTGTGGCGCAGTGAACGTTGGATTAGCTGTGCCGCTGCCGCTGAGGGTGACTGGCGTGCCGCCACTCTGCTCCCATGAATAGGCTAATGGCAGGTTCCCATCTGGGTCATTGCTGGCGCTGCCATCCAGTGTTACTGTAGCCTGGCTCACCACGGTCTGGTCCGCTCCCGCATCCGCCAGCGGAGCGCGGTTGGGGCGAAACAGGGTGACGATATTATCATACGGGCGACCGACGACCAGCTGCACGTTGACATCATCGTACCCGAAATTCATGTACTCGCCGCCGCCGGTGGCTGTTCCGCGCACACTGTTCTCGGAGGTGATCGGTCCAAAGATGCCTGTGCCGCCGTCCCCCCAAGTGACTGCCCCGGCGTCTGCGATCGCACCGTTGTCCCAATAGGGGCTGCTCACCACATAGTTGCCGCTGCTCAGCGCCGTTGCCCCATAATACCCAACCCGATCGTCTGCCGTGCTGCCCACCAGGCTGTTGAGGTCGCTGACCGCACCGCTGACCCCGCTCGCCCCGTCCCCCCAGGTGGCTGCCCCGGCGTCTGCGATCGCACCGTTGTCCCAGGAGGGGCTGCGCACCACATAGTTGCCGTTGCTCAGCGCCGTCACCCCCCCATAGCCGACCTGATCGCCTGCCGTGCTGCCAGTGAGCGTGCTGATCAGGTTGCCGCTGGCGCCATCGTAGAGATATACAGCTCCCACGTCCGCATTAATGCCATCATCGAAATACGGGTCACAAACGACAATGTTGCCATTGGGCAGCACGGTTACCGAGTCGCCAAACTCTCCACTGCCAGGTGGACCCAGGATGTCGATCTGGGTGGCTGCGGCAGCCGGCGAGTTGGGCGCAGCCAGCAGCCCAAGGACCAACAAGATGGACATGAATGAATTGAAGCTGATGGATATTAATTTGGAAGACAGAGGTATACGCATGACATCCATGATATTTTCTCCTATTCAAATAGTCGAATATGATTCAGGCATTGTCAGGGTAAACTGTTTTCATTGCCCACCGGCACATATGCCAGAGCCCCATGTCTGCCGTTGAGAGCTTGATCTCATTTTCTAATCTGCTCTCGTTCACCGCCGCTTCGGGCTCGGCAGGCTGTACCACTCTCAGAGAGGAGCCGGATATTCCAAAGAGTATCACGCTCACCCCTGCCAGGGCAGCGCGTATTGGCACAACCAATCCCTATTTGCGATTCATTTTGAGACTCCTCTCCGACGGATGATCTCACTTAACCCGGTTATTGCGGTTTTTTTGCTCCCACCCCAAACCAGCACAAGGTTTTCTCAAGCAGTAAATAAAAAAAGCACAACCCTCCTATCTTCTATGGGGGGGTTGCGCTTGTTGTTCACTGGCGGCAATATAACGTTGTTGTTTTATGGACTACCTGCAGCTGCAGGAGCGCTTATCTTCATTTTGAGTATATAGGTTATTCAACCCAAAGTCAATAAGCAATTGTGAATAAATAGACAATCGGGAACAAGGCGGAGACACATAGTCGGTGAACAAAAACCAGGTCATCTTTTGGCTGATCAGATTGGGATTAGTGTCTCGTGGTAGACTCTCTCTGTGAGTGCTGCTACGGCTATTGCAAGTCCCAACATCGCCTTTATCAAGTACTGGGGCAACCGCGACCATGCCCTGCGCCTGCCCTCCAACGGCTCAATATCGATGAACCTGGACGGGCTGACCACGGTCACCCAGGTGAACTTCGACCCATCCCTGGATGTTGACGTCCTCGCGCTGAACGGCAGCCAGCAAACCGGACCTGCATACGAAAGGGTTAGCGAGCATCTGGGGCGCGTGCGGGCGTTGGCGGGCATCCGTGAGCATGCCCGGGTGGAGAGCAGCAACAATTTCCCAACCGGGACAGGTATCGCCTCATCTGCCTCGGGCTTCGCCGCCCTGACACTGGCTGCCGCGGCCGCAGCCGGTCTCAAGCTGGACGAGAGCGAGCTCTCGCGTCTGGCGCGCACCGGCTCCGGGTCTGCCTGCCGCTCCATCCCGGGTGGGTTCGTCGAGTGGCAAGCCGGTGAGGACGACAGCGATTCATATGCCTTCAGCCTGGCGCCACCCGAGCATTGGGACCTGATTGACTGCATCGCTATCGTCAGCCAGGAGCACAAACCGACCGGTTCCAGTGAAGGTCATATTCTGGCGGACAGCAGCCCTCTGCAAGCTGCCCGCCTGGCACAGGTGCCGCGCCACCTGGAAATCTGCCGCCGGGCGATCCTGGATAAGGACTTCGGCGCGCTGGCGGAGATCATCGAGCTGGACAGCAACATGATGCACACGGTGATCATGACCAGCACACCACCTCTCATTTACTGGCAACCAGCAACCCTGACCATCATGCAAGAAGTCCAGTCCTG
>JAQBDA010000088.1:0-10870 GCA_032124675.1 Chloroflexota bacterium | reverse complement strand
CCATGGTTCCTCCTGATGATGAGTTGTGGTAAACCCAATTATCAGGCAACCGTGGCCTTTTGCTATGGAATTGTTAAAAATGCAAAACTACTGTAATCGTGTGTTTTCATCAGAAAAGATAGAAATTGTTCATACCCTTTTTCAGGCCCCCAGGGCAAATTCTTTTGCTGAACGTTGGGTGCGCTCGGTTCGCGATGAGTGTCTTGACCTTATCCTGATCCTAAATGAAAATCATCTTCAACGTGTTCTGAGAGAGTATGATAAATACTACAACCATGCTCGCCCACATCAAGGGATCGGTCAGAGATTTCCTGTTTCAGTTCTGGGACGTGAACATAACCGAAATGGTCCAATACGGAGGCGAAATATCCTGGGAGGTATCATCTACGATTAATAAAGACAGCCTTCTTCTCAGGTTTAAACCAACGGTTAGGTTTTTTGCACCATACAGGGCTAAGGAACAGGTAAAACTCGCAGCGGGTTGATATATCCACTTGGCACCCGCACTTCAAAATGCAGATGTGGGCCGCTGGAATTGCCAGTGCTGCCGGAGAGGCCGATCAGAGCTCCAGCCGCGACCTTTGCCCCGCAGTAGGTGCTCACCTGGCTCAAGTGCCCATACAGGGTGCGGTAGCCGTTACCATGATCGATAACAATGGTATTGCCGTAGCCTATTCCGGTCCATCCAGCGAAAATAACCAATCCAGCATCGGTGGCATACACCGGCGTGCCGGATGGCGTGCTTAGATCGATACCTGGATGACCTTCTTTAAAGTCCCCACCAGAAAGCGCCTGGAACTGACTGGGCCAGATAAACTTACCCGTTCCCGGAGGGATATCAAATTCCCCAGGACATGATGCTTTGCCCAGATCGATAAAATCAACTTTATCCTCATTAAAGGGCAAATCCGGGGTTAGAGGTCCTGTTTCAACGGTCGCCTGCAGCGTGGGCTGCGGAGTTTGCGTTGCGGCGGGAGGAAATTCCGCATCGCTCTCCGGGGTAATATCTGGAGGGGGTGGTGGCGGCGTTGGTACAGTTTCTTCTACAGGCTGACCAATACCCTGAAGCGCTGCCCCAGCGATTTCTGTAAAGATCGGCGCAGCGACCTGGGAACCCTCGCCGCTGTTCTCGACCAAAACCACAATGACTACCTGCCGCTGCTCTCCCAATGCAAATCCTGTGAACCAGGCATGCGGCAGGCGATCACCACCGACCTGCGCAGTGCCTGTTTTCCCTCCCACGGTAACCCCCTCGATCTGAGCTTTGACCCCGCTGCCGCGCTCCACTACCGTCACCATCATATCCCGGACAAGGCTGGCAGTTTCGGGCGTCATCAGCCCGCTAATCCTATGAGCCTTGAATGGTCCTTCAACTTTGTCACCTGAGGGTGTGTGGATCTCATCTACGATATACGGCAGGGGGAGATCGCCATCATTGAGCACAGACAGCACCACCATCCCCATACTCAAGGGTGTGGCAAGCAGCTCTCCCTGCCCAATCGCAGTCGCAGCCCGCAGCAGGTCATCATCATACAGGGATTGCACATCCCCAGCCAATTGTGATACGCTTTGGGTGATCTCTAAAGGGTACTCGGGTTCATTACCAGCCGCAAAACCAAAACGGGCAGCGTAATCGACCAATATCTCGGGGGGCATCTCATCCCCTATGCGAGCAAACGCAGCGTTAGCAGACTTCGCATAAGACATCTCCAAATCCAGGCTGGACTCAGCATGGTTCGGGTCGGGTATTACTCCTCCTCCCACCTCATAAACATAATATGGCCCAGCCGGTCCAGACCGCCGCTGCCCGAAGTCAAAAACCGTATCAGTGCTCACCTGACCCGTATCCAGCGCGGCAATCAATGTGAGCGTTTTCCACGTCGAGCCTGGCGGGTACTGCCCCTGCGTGGCGCGATTCAGGAATGGAGCCTGGCACTCGGGTAAACCCCCGCATGTCTCTACCAGCCCGGATACATAGTCGCTATCGAACACTTTGTTCGGGTCAAAACCAGGGGAGCTGACCATAGCAAGGACTGCTCCATCCTGGGCATCCAGAACCAGGATCGCGCCGGCTTTATTTTCCATCGCGCGCTCTGCAACCCGCTGTAAATGGCTGTCAACGGTGAGCATAAGGTCGCTGCCAACGATTGGCTTGTGCACCAGACGGTTGATCTGCACATCCGGGCGATCGATCCCCAGCAGTGTGTCGTTATAACTGAATTCTATGCCCGAGATGCCCAGTCGCAAAGCCGACACGTAGCCCACTATATTCGCAAAGCCTGGTTCATAATAAATGCGCTCTCGTTCTCCATCTTCATTCCGGCTGTCAGCCGCCAGCAAGCGTCCATTACGGTCATAGATAGAACCACGGGTGATCGCACGCATGAGGTCGATCATGCGCTGAACCACCGGCTGGGGAAGGTTATCCAGACTGCTACCTGTGCGTTGGCTGGAGACGACCGCCAGTACATCATCCATATCCCGCTGGTAGCGTTTTGTCAGCTCTTCAGGCACTGCTGCTGCAACGGGCTGTAGCTCAGCACCGCGCACGACTTGCCAATAAACTATTCGCAGCGAGAGCAGCACCAGCAGCAGCACGAAAAGGTTGCCGATCGTCCAGGCGCGCTTTTCCAGCGTCATACTGCCCTCCTATCCAACCGCTGGACTAGCGCCAGGAGGATGCCGACCTCTAACATATAAACGAGCAGCGCAGCCCCCCCCTGACTCAGGAAAGGCACCGTCAACCCGGTTAAGGGGAACAAATTCAGCGTCCCACCGACCATGATAAATACCTGGGAGAACAGCTGGAAGCCGATGCCGATGCACAGCAGTCGCTCGAAGACCTGTCCAGGGGGCAGCAGCAGCGCCAACCTCAAAATTCGCAGCAATAGCACAGCAAACAAGATCAGCACTGCTATTCCAATAATCGATCCCAATTCTTCCAGCAGTGCGGCGTAGATGAAATCTGAGTGAGCCAGCGGTATATACTCGGGTGATCCAAATCCTAACCCTGTACCGGATATACCTCCCGCTGCTACGGCGTAAATCGCCTGCTGGATCTGGTAGCCTGGACCTTGTGAGACCGTGATGCCAGCCGGCTGCCCATCAATCAAAATCATCTCCTGGCTCCAGGGATCTAGGAACGCCATAAACCGGTAGCGGATAACAACCGGCACATCCCAGGTGAAGTAAAGCACAAGTCCAGCCAGCAAAGCCAGTGCCAGACCTATCGCCACAACCGTTGCGAACAACCGCGTTTCAAAACCTGCGTAAAGCATGGCAACAAACAAAACTGCCAACACGAGGACTGCGCCGAAATCCGACATACCTACCAGCGCCAGTGTAGCCAGGATCACAAACAGCGTGCCGGGGATGAAGTAGCTCAGCGACGGCATTCGCAGCCAATCGAGCATCGGAACAGCTCGCCCTTCGATCTTGTCACCTTGCTTTTCTATGTACCATGCCAGGAAGATGATCAGGGCAAGCTTCACAAATTCAGAGGTCTGGATCGCTGGTAAGGGTCCGAGCTTCAAAGCCAGCCGCACCCCCGTTTCATCGGCTTCACCGAATATCGCCGTCGCAATGGGCAGTGCTAAACCAATCAGGCTGATAGGAACAGCCCAACGGCGTAGGTACTCCACCCAATAAGGGCGCAGGACAAACAATGTAATCAGAAGCAACCCTGGCAGCAGTCCCCGGAGTATCTGCTGCCAGGCTCCCTCGACGCCCCGCAATCGCCAAATCAGGAGCATGCCCAACACCAATAACAAACAGACAATGGGCCACAATAACTGTTCCATTCCCACGTGGCGGATGCTCAGCAGAAGATGCACCCATATAAAGCTGCAGACTAATATTGAAGCAGGCAAGACCATCTGGGCAAGTGTCATTGAAGACTTGATATCTTCACGCACCTGAAAGGTGAGTGCCAAAAGGAATAATCCAATCATAGCTGTCACAGCGGTCAGCAGCAGCAAGACAGCTTCGGTAAAACGGTACGTCCTTTTAACCCCACTCGACATCACTTATTCCAACAGCTCCAATACAACATCGCCCAGGCGAATCGTGGCACTACCTAGGATAATATTTGGTTTCATCGGCAGCAGCCGTACCTCGCCGATAAAAGTTCCGTTTTTACTCCCCAGATCTTCAACCCACCACTCCACGCCGTCCCAAACCATGCGTGCATGCCGCGAGGAGATAAACGGATCAGATAAAACGATATCATTATCCGCCCCTGCACCAAGACGAGTTTCCGCGCTTAGATTGAACACCGCGCCATTTTGGAGCCTGGAGTCACCTCCTGGAAAGCGGACACGCAGCCTGCCTGGGGCTTCAGTAGGCAAGCGTTCACGACCACCGATTCGCAATCCCATCTCGCGGCGGACGGCGATAAGCACAATAAACAAAAACAGGTAGATGACACCAATCAACAGCCATTTACCCGCGAACAACAATGTGTTGATATCAAACAGCTCGATCATCAGCAGGTAGATTGGAAGCGCAACACAGCTGCGCCAGGAGTATCCGCACGAGGTTTGGTCGGATCAATAGAAGCCAGTATTATAATGTCACCATCCTGAAGTCTGTGCCCTTCAGGGGATACCGCTTTCCCATTCACAAATGTCCCGTTTAAGGATGATTTACCACCTGGCTCACCGTCATAGATGTGATATCCGCCGGTCTCGTATCTCAGATTGGCGTGCACTCCACTGACTAGGCGCCGCTCCTGTACCGCGGGCATATCCAGGTGTACACTGCATTGAGCATCCCGCCCTACGCTCACGATATCTGACAACAAGTCCCATTGGCGCTCTCCGTCGATCCATTTCAAACAAGCAGTTATATTACCCTTTGGGCTGTGTCCAGAAGAGTCGTCTGAAGCTACCTGGCATAAAATGCGCGCCTGGCTGTCTTTTAGATCATCCACAACCCGAATGGTCAATTGGAGACGTCCAGCCAACCGGTATTCTTTTCTGCCCTGGCGGCTGTTAGCCAGCATGAGCCGCTCGAGTAAGGAGTCTTTCCACTGCTTGAGGATATCAACTTCGATGGGTTTATAGTTGCGCGCGTAATTCTCCTCACTCAATTCAATAATATACTGGTTGGGGACAATCTTCTGGTATCTGGCGTCTTCAAGTGTGTTCGTTCGATCCACCATCGCTGCCAACAAACCATCATTCACTTCTGCTGGACGGATCGGTTCTTTATTCCAAGGCAAGCCGGGTTGGATAAGCCGACTCTGCCAGCTGCGATTCTCTTGATTATCCACCATAGTCCAACCCCTCGATGATAATCATCATAGTTGTCTTGCCAATCTGAATCCTGTCTCCTGAGTCCAGCGCTTTATCACCAATCTCGAAACCGTTCACCTGTGTTCCATGAGTGCTCTTGAGATCGCGTATCCGCACAACACCGGTTTGATCGTATATTTCGGCGTGCTGGCGAGATACACCGCGGTCTTCATCCAGCCTTATCAATACCTCAGGCCCTCTCCCGATGATTGCTGGGACTTGATGAAGAACAAATTCCTTGCCTTTATCTTGCCCTTGGAGCACTACAAGCTTGATAGCTGTGTGGGTCTGGATTGGAGCTCCACTTTCAGCCATCTCACGATAGGGTTCGGTTAACGGTGTGCTTGCGCTGGCTTTTGCATTACTTGAGAAATCGACCGCCGGAACTGTCGAGCTTTTGCGTCTGTCCGAATCGGCCGGCTGCAGCATCGTCTCGCGCGGCCTCTTTCTTCGCTCTGGACGCCTGGATGGGGAGATAAATATTCCAAGCACCCGGTAGAACATATATGCAAGCAGACCGACCAAAGGCAAAAGCGCGACCAGAGCCACCCAGGCAGCCAGTTCAGCACCACCAACCTGTCGTCTGGAAGCATCCCAATAGACGAGCACAATCGAGAGCACCCAGAACAAAATCAGCAGGCACAACGCCCCGGTAACTATCAACAGGTTAGAGAATTGTTCCGGCATAAGCAGTCCGTTCCTAGAATAGGCTGATTAAACCTGAGGCGTTCAGCCAAAAAGCAATAACAACAGCCGCGCTCGCCCACCCGATCAGCACGCCCAAGATCACCCACAGTACAGGCGTCCGCCAATTGCGGTGCCTTTTCTGCTTGACTGATGGAGTCTTCATCGCTGGTATTGTAGGGCTTTTACCTCCCAGGTGCACGGTAGATTTCTTGTCTGAACTCTCGGGGTTGAGCAGTCGTTTACTGACAACAACAGTGCAGTTATCACTGCCATCCAGTTCGATAGCGCGTGCCACCAGCTGTTTTGAGGCGTTTGCAGCTGCGGTCCCCAGGGCAATTCTAACCATTTCTTCCTCAGGCAGGGGTGCCAGCCCATCACTGCACAGGATAAGGCAGTCCCCAGGATGCCATATATAGTGGTACGTATCCACCTGACAGTCTTCCTCGAGACCGATTGCCCGGGTGATGGTGCTGGATGTACGCGCGCTATCAGAGTCGCTCACCAGTCCAGCCTTGACCAATCGAATATGACCGCTGTGGTCCTCGGTCAGCTGGCGTCTCCTCTTACTGGCCGCCTGGACAAGGTATGCCCGGCTGTCGCCGACGTTCGCTACCCATATCTGGTCCTCTAATATCACTGCAGCTACCAGGGTTGTAAGGTAGCCAACCTCCTGTCCCAACTGCCGCTTTAGTAAACGCGCCAGCACATTAACCGACTCTACGCCCGCACGCAGGCGGTCTAGTGGATGCTGAGGACCGGCTTCCGCATAATAAAGTGCCTGCAAAACATGGACAGCCTGCTGGCTCGCATCTGCGCCTCCTGGATAACCCCCTACTCCGTCGGCCAGCACAAGCAGCGTACCATTCCCAGAGGTATCTGCAGTGACAGGAGGGACTGCACAGGCGTCTTCGTTGTGCTCGCGCTGACGTCCTGGCTCAGAACAGCAAGAAAATTCCAATGCGGCTATCTCTAAAGCGTTCACGAATTCATTATAATCATAATCGAATAGAGATGTAATAAAATACGCTCACGCATCGTTTACATTGTTGATAAGGAGTTGGCGGGCAGGAGCACCAACCTGTAGTACGATTGGTTTAAATGGATCGAGACGATCCCCTGATGGGAATAAAACTAGCAAATGACCGCGTTGAGCGGCTGCTCAAACGCGGCGGTATGGCAAGTGTATATTATGGTTGGGATATCCAATTGGAACGCCCGGTGGCGATCAAGCTGATCGATGCGCGCTACCGTGATAGGCCGGGGTACGCTGAGCGTTTCCTGAGGGAAGCCCGAGCAGTTGCCACCTGGCACCATGAAAATATCCTGCAGATTTATTACGCAGACAATGAGAGCGGGCTGTATTTCTATGTGATGGAATACGTTCGCGGCCTGGATTTAAGCCAGCTTATTTCCCAATATACCAGAGAAAATGAACTCGTACCCCTGGTAGACGTGATCCGGATTGGACGGGCGTGTGCAAACGCACTTGATTACGCTCATCAAAAAGGGATAATACACCGGGATGTGAAGCCCTCTAATTTGCTGCTGTCCGAAGAAGGTCGCGTGGTCCTGGGAGATTTCGGCATTGCCATGGATGTCTCACAAGGGACAATGGGCAAAGTGTTTGGCAGCCCACAGTATATTGCACCCGAGCAGGCCAGAAACTCCGCACACGCAGTATCACAGTCGGACCTATACTCACTTGGTGTCATCCTCTACGAAATGCTGACAGGCAGCCTGCCTTTTGATGATCCATCCCCAACCTCCCTGGCGCTTCAACATATCACCCAGGACCCTCCTGCACCGTGCAGCATCAATGCAGCCTTGAGCGGCGAAGCAGAAGACGTTCTTCTCAAGGCACTGCGAAAATTACCAGATGA
Source organism: Chloroflexota bacterium (assembly GCA_032124675.1). Taxonomy (GTDB): domain Bacteria; phylum Chloroflexota; class Anaerolineae; order Anaerolineales; family UBA4823; genus JAQBDA01. The sequence goes on along the minus strand of JAQBDA010000088.1, from coordinate 3,009 downwards.
GCGCTTCCAGAGCGGTGCGGAGATGATGAATGCCCTGGAGAAAGCGCTCAAGACCGGTGAAGCCAATAAGGCTACCCCACACTCCGCAGATGCAGGTGATGCACTTCCCGGGTCATACAAAGCGCTCTCGCGTATTTCGTTAGCTGAGCGAGTAGCCGACTATGTCCAGGCACAGCCGCCTGTCCCTGTGGGTACCCCCCTAGAAGAGGATCGGGGTACACCCACTCCCTTAGATAAATTTCGACCAATGGCATGGTGGGGAATAGGGTGCGGAATATTCCTGGTGCTGGGAGTAATGCTGGCCTTTCTCGGCAGTAGGTTCATCTTTGACAATGATCTGCCCGGTCCGACTCCCCTGATACGCACTTCATCTCCGCAACAGGTTATAGCCATTCCATCACTGCCGCCTACCGCACTTGCATTAGCCACGCAGAATTTACCAGCAAATGCAGATACAACTCAAACGGCGCGACCGATCAACAGCCCTACCCTACAAACTACGCCAAGCGCTCCGCCTACCACTGCCGCCACCAGCACTTCCCCACCAACCGAGACGAATCCCCCGGCACCCACTGAAACCAGCGCATCCCCTCAGCCGACGCGAGCTGGAGACAAGTTGTTTGTGATGTACTACGACGATACAAGCTTCTACATCAAAAACCTCTCTGGCAGCGACCGCTCGGTGTTTCCATTTGCTTTCGAGAGAATTGACGACAGTGGTAATTTCACCAACCGGTTTGACGGCTGGCACTGGGGGAACATCTACTCCAGGTTTCGAGCTGATTTCTGCCTGGTGCTCGAAATCCTGAATTATACCGACCATTTGGAACCTGCAGAATGCAACAACCGCCACCTGGTAATGCATTATCCACCATTGAGCAGGGACTATTTATTCTGGATAGAGGATGGTAAAAGTAAAGAATTCCGTGTTTTGTGGGATGACTTGGAGGCTGGACGGTGTAAAATTAAAAAGGGAAGCTGTGAGGTGTACCTACCGTAATAAGATATGTTCAAAGACGACCTGATCGACCACAAACTGGATGGATTCAAGATAATCTCCTTGCTTGGACGAGGAGGGATGGCGCGCGTATATCAGGGGATAGACACCAGCCTTGACAGATACGTGGCGATTAAGGTGATCGATACACCTCACCTTGCAGAAGAAGAATACATCAAACGTTTCCGCCGCGAGGCCCAGGTTATTGCTCAGCTGAACCATCCGAATGTTGTACAGGTATACCACTACGGTGAAGCGGATGATTACCTGTATATTGCCATGCAGTACATCCAGGGCGCTGACCTGGAGTTTATCCTGTCAGACTATCACAAGGATGGGGAATTTTTAAGCCCTGATGAAGTCGTTAAAGTAATCCGGGACATATCGTCTGCATTGGATTATATTCACTCCAAGGGGGTAATTCACCGGGATGTGAAGCCGTCGAACGTCCTGCTTACACGCGATGGGCAGGCTATCCTCAGCGACTTTGGATTAGCTCTACTCACGGACGTGGGTACATTGGGCGAGATCTTCGGCTCGCCAGAATATATTTCCCCAGAGCAAGCAATATCTTCGGCTAACGCAGGTCCTAAAAGCGACCAGTATTCATTGGGTGTGATCGCTTATGAGATGCTGACCGGTCGGAGACCGTTTAAGTCCTCTGAGCCTCTCGATCTGGCTATGCAGCACGTCACCGAGCCCCCGCCGAATCCCCGTGAGCTGCGCCCAGAAATCACTCCCGAGGTTGAAGCAGCAATCTTGAGGGCATTATCGAAAAAGCCCGAAGATCGATATCCTTATTGTTTATCCTTCGTCGAGACTCTGGCAGAGGCGCTAGAGACGATGAGCTTTGATATAGTCTCCACACCACCTACCCTGACCCACATAACGATCCCGGAGCGGGTGAAAGTGCATCGAGCTGCGCATCCTCTGCCTCCCATTCCAAAATCAGAGCAAGCCGCAGCTGCACAAACCTTGAGTCAACCGGATGCATCCGGTCCTGCTGACCCACAGCAAGCCAGGCTGCTCAGACAGATCCTCGGAGCGGTTGGTGTGCTGGTAATCTTGCTGATCTGCCTGTGTACATCGGCAATATATTTGTATCGCTCGTTTACTTCAGCTGGAATTAATTCAAGGGCTCAATTGACTCAACAGGCTTTCATACCACTCATTCGTGAAGCTGATCGTACGCAACAAACCTCAACTTCAACGATTACAGCTACTGCCGCTCTAGCGGCATCTACGACTCCACTCCCGCCTACATCGCCAACATTCACGCCAATGCCGGAGGCAGATTCGGCGCTGATTCTGCTGGTAAAAGATGGTGACAAAAGCTTGTTTGTGATCAATCAAGGTCCGGCAGACTTCCCCCTTGTCTCGTTAAAATTGGGCAACCCGCCAAGTCAAATTTCCGGCGATCAATGGGAGGTTGCCTCCCTTAAACCGGGAGAGTGCGTCTCAGTCTGGTCCAAAGTTAAGGACAAAGAACCAGGCGACCTTCAATGCAAACAGGTGGGGGAAGTGCTCGAGCGCAAAGGTAATGCCCGTTTCTGGAAGAATGAGTTCAACATCTACTACAACGGAGAGTACTCCGGCAAATGCGCTCCCAACCAAAAGGACTGTGAGCTCCAGATCGAGTTTGGCAGCTGAAGATTTAATAATGCTCATCCAGCAATATGATACTGAAAGACCTTGATTGCCTCAGCTGGCCTTTTCAGAAATTAGACTCACAAGTAACAAGATGTGGACAGAAGGGGATCATATCAAGTTCTGGTTCTAAAATGACTGATCAACTAATAATTGTTGAGAACATGAGATTGTGTTCGTTATTGCCTGGGCGGACGATCTAGATGACTGGATTGTCCGTTTTGATAAACATCCGGGATTCCCAGCGCGACAGTGGACTGATAGGATGGTCAAGTTGTACAACCGTGGTGATGGTCAGTGAAAATCACCGGGAGTAAATTCGTTGGGTGATCACGCCCACCAGTAAGTTACTAAATGCCTATGCG
>JAQBDA010000087.1:0-4017 GCA_032124675.1 Chloroflexota bacterium | reverse complement strand
ATGCTGACAGTGAACGCAGCGCTGGCAAAGTTCAGCGGCGTGGTGCAGGCCGATACGCTGATCGCAAACTCGGTGGTCAGTGCCAGCTATACGCCCGGTGCCGGCAATATCTGGTAGATGGTCGATCTGACCGGCGAACAGGCACAGCTTCTGGAGCATCTGAACAGCCAGCGCTTTGTATCAGTGCTGGGCTGCGCTGGCTCCGGGAAAACCACCCTGGCGGCAGCGTTCGCTGCCCAGCTTTCGCAGGCGGGCAGCCACGTATTGATGCTTTGCCGCAACCCGTATCTGGCGGAGGACCTCACCCAACGCCTGGCCGGGAGCGGGGTGGAGGTTTACGCTTTCCCGGCTTTCGTACGTTCCCTGCTGCTGAGCGACCACTCACCGGACGTGTTCGTTCCCCGCTCGCCTTCCGGATGGCAGGCGCCCTGGACTCAGTTCGATGCTCCCACGCAGAGCGATCTGCGCCGGGCGCTGGATATCCTCCAGCGCACAGATCAGCTTTATGAGGCAGTCATCGTCGACGAGGGGCAGGATTTCGAGACCGTCTGGCTGGAAGTAGCTGAGACGTGCTTGCAGGACAGCCAGGCTGCGCGTTTCGCGATCTTCTTTGATGACCACCCCTGGCTGGCACCATTCGGTCCACAGCGTGTCTATGCTGATGTGCAGGCGCCGGTTATCCTGTCGCGCAGCCTGCGCAGTGGAGGGGAGATTGATGGCTTGCTGCGCAGTTTGCATCCGGGTCGTTCGCAGCCTGACCAACCGGCAGCGCCGGGGGGCACGGTCAGGGAGTGGGTATACACCGATGAATCCAGTCTGTTCGACAGCCTGCGCCAGGCGCTGCTGGCTGCCGAAGAGAGCTACCCTTTGCTGGATGGTGTGGTTGTGCTGACAGCCGAGAGCGCCTCCAGCCGGCTGAGCAAATTCTCCGGTCTGGTCATCGACTCGCCGCGCCTGCGCGTCTCACCTTCGCCGGGTCGTCTGGGCTGGCAGGAAGCCGTGCTGCGCTGCTTGCAGGGTTATGGACTCCTGGAGAGCGCGTTGAGCGACCGGCCTGCCCCCACCGCGCAGGATATAAAAAAAGTCACCCAATTCAGCCGCGCCTATACTGCTGCTCACCGGCGGGTGCTATCCCGTGAGCCGGGCTATCTGCCCAAGTACGGCCTGGCCTGGCATATGGATTCTTTTGGCGCGCTGCGCTTGCGCTATGACCAGGCGGATGACCTGGAGATACCGGGGGTGGATGCGCTCAGGTACTTCAGCAGCCCGGGTTGGGCAGACAGTCTTCCGTCGGCGCACCGTCGCTACCGGCTGACGGCTGATAACGATTGGGCAGAATACCCGGATTACCATCGCCTGCTCCTGGCGGACCTGCCGAGGTACAAAAGCCTGGAAGCCGAGGGAATTGTCCTGGTGCTCTACAATTATTTCGCTGGGAGTGAAGAGGATTTCAAAGCCACGCTCTACCTGGCCTGCTCGCGTGCCCGCCGCCTGCTGCACATTGTGGCTCCTTTTAGCATCCGGTAGGTAACAATCCGGCAACAACCGGGTCATCACCCGCCTCGTAAAACAGGAGGCAATCTTATGCCAACAGACCCCCGCAACCGTGGGCTCAGCACCCTGGTCAACCACCTCGGCCTGGAGCACGCCCCGCCGCATTCCCACCTGACGCCGATCTACCAGACCTCGGTGTTCAGCTTCCCGGACGTGCAGACCGGCCGGGAGATCATCTCGGGAGAGCAGCCGGGCTATTACTACACCCGCCTTGCCAACCCGAACCTGGCGCAGTTCGCCCGTAAGATCGCCCTCCTGGAAGGGCTGGACCTGCTGCGCGCCCATCCGGATACCGCGCTCGATGAGATCGTCGACGGGCGGGTCTTCGCCTCCGGCATGGCGGCCATCTCGGCTGTGCTCACCGCCTGCCTGCGCGCCGGGGATACTCTGCTGGTGCAGGAGAATCTGTACGGCAACACCTACAGCCTGCTGATCGATATTGCTCCCCAGTTTGGATGGAATGTGGTCTGGGTGCATGACACCTCGCCCGAGGGCTGGCAGGCGGCTTTTCGCGCGCATCCAGAAGCCGCACTGGCATACGCCGAGAGCCCTGCCAACCCCACCATGTGGGTGGTGGACCTGAGGATGGTTGCAGAGCTGGCTCATAAGCACGGCGCCTGGCTGGTGGTGGATAATACCTTTGCCACACCCTACTGCCAGCGCCCGCTGAGCCTGGGAGCGGATGTGGTCGTGCATTCTACAACCAAGTACCTCTCTGGTCACGGCGCTATCATCGGCGGGGCGGTCGCCAGCCCGCATATCGATTTCGTAAACGGTGAACTGCAGCAGGTCTTGAAGCTGGTGGGCGGCGTGATGAGCCCGTTTGACGCCTGGTTGGGGGACCTGGGTCTGCGCACTTTCGAGCTGCGCATGCAGCGCCACTGCGAGAATGCCCTGCAGGTGGCACGCTTCCTCGAGAGCCATCCGAAAGTGGCCGCTGTGCACTATCCCGGCCTGGATAGTCACCCGGGTCACGCCATCGCCCGCCGCCAGATGCACGCCTTTGGCGGGATGATGTCCTTCGAGCTGAAAGGCGGCTACCGGGCGGGCGAGGCCCTGCTGGAGCGGGTGCGTGTGGCTACCCTGGCGGTCAGCCTGGGCAACGTCGATACCCTGATCCAGCATCCTGCCAGCATGACCCATTTTGATGTGCCGCGCGAGGAAAGACTCAAGATAGGTTTGAGCGATGGGCTGGTGCGGCTGTCGGTGGGCATCGAGAACGTGGAAGATTTGCTCGAGGATCTGGAGCAGGGGTTGGGTTAACTACCTCGACCACAGACCGCGGACGGCAGACAGCGATCAGAGGGTATATGGTATAATTACCAAATATATTGGTTATACAACCAATATATTTGGTTGTATAACTTGGATAGTTGGTGTATTACAGGACGATGGGAGCCGCTATTATGTTAGCGCCATTGTTAAATTCCGAGAACAAAGAACGGGTGCTGATCTTCCTATATGCTCGTGAACAGGGCTATGCCACGGAGATAGCTCGATTTTTTGACACGGACCTGTACGGCATCCAGAATCAGTTAGATAAGCTCGAAGCTGGGGGTATCCTGGTAAGTCGAAAAGTGGGGAGAACCCGAGTATATACTTTCAATCCCAGGTATGCCTTCATTGACGAGTTAAAAGTTTTGTTGGATAGAGCACTGGCTTTCTATGCTATCGACTTAAGAGAGAAGCTTATGATGAATCGTCGGCGTCCTAAAATGAGAGGTAAGCCTTGATGAAGCCGATAGCGAAGATGACTCGTGCTGAACTGGCAGCATACATTCAATCTCATCTGCGAGAGAAAGGCATTGAATCAGTACTTACAGGGGGCAGCGCAGTCTCCATTTTCAGCGGGGAAAACTACGTCTCAATGGATCTCGATTTTGTCATTACTGGATATACCAGACATTCCTGGATTATGGATGCGATGCATGAGATCGGTTTTCATCAAGCAGGTAGACACTTTGCGAATCCTGAGACGGCATTACTGGTTGAGTTCCCGGGAGGACCGTTATCGGTTGGTAAACAGCAAGTATCCCAGATTGACACGTTGGAGTACGAAACGGGTACGCTACGGATTATCTCTCCTGCAGATTGTGTCAAGGATCGGTTGGCTGCATATTATCATTGTGGTGATCGACAGTCGCTGACACAGGCAATCATGGTAATTCAGGAGAATTGGATTGACTTATCCGAGGTGGCGGCGTGGTCCCACGGTGAGGGTATGCTGACCGAATTCGAAAAAATTGAGCCGTTACTTAGAGAAGCATCAGACAAAGCTTCGTAACGATATGACCTCCTGCAGGTTCAAACCTGCGGGAGGTTGGTAATCATCATTCAAGCTGCTCCGTCTTACTCGAGGATCAAACTCTCTGCCGCCTGAATGCCCTGCTCGACCTGGAACACCTGCCCCTTGACGCCCGGGTAGGGGTCGAACTTGAGGTAACCGCTCATCCTATGGCTGGT
>JAQBDA010000086.1:0-5879 GCA_032124675.1 Chloroflexota bacterium | reverse complement strand
CAGGTCTACATCCAGACATACACCGATAAAGACCTGATCGGGCAGAAACCATGGGGGGAGAGCTTCGGTTTGGGCGAGCTGCCGCCGGGCGAGTACCAGGTCTCTTTCTGGCTGGACGGCATGCAGCAGAAGCTGGTCCAGGTGGAGCCAGGCAGGCTGACGGTGGTGAATTTCCAGCTGGAATAGGGAACCCATATACCTGATCCCGATCCGGTTTCTTTAACATCCCGCGGGATCGAACCTGCGGGATGTTTATGGTTTTACGGTCTCGACTCTCGGTTCTCTACTCTCGACTGACGGCGGTCTGCCGTCCGCCGTCGACTCACACCTCGCAACCGGGCTGGTAAAATTACGTAGATGGTAGTGAGTCAGACCCTACCAAAGCATATACAGCCATGAAGCGCTACTACAAAACTATCCGCCGTCCGGTGCGGCGACCGGGTGCTGAGCAGTTCACCCTGCTGATGCTGCTGAGCTTTGCTGCCTCAGTGGCGCTCACCCGCCTGTTTCTGGAACTGACCGGCTACCCACAGCTCGGCGGCGGTGAGCTGCATGTCGCCCACATGCTGTGGGGTGGGCTGCTCCTGTTCGCCGCCGCCCTGCTCCCGCTGGTCTTCGCCAACCGCTGGGTTTACCTGCTCGGCTCGTTCTTGGCAGGCGTCGGTATCGGCCTGTTTATCGACGAGGTGGGAAAATTCATCACCCAGAACAACGATTACTTCTACCCCGCCGCAGCGCCAATTATCTATGCTTTCTTCCTGATCTGCGTGCTGATCTACTTGCAGCTCAACCGTCCCCCGCCGCGTGATGCACGTGCCGAGCTTTATACGGCATTTGAGATGATGGAAGACGTCCTGGATCACGATCTGGACGCCGGCGAGAGAGCTGATATCGAAGCCCGGCTGCGTTTCGTAATCGCCCAAACAGAGCGCCCGGATCTAGCCGGGCTTGGCCAGGCACTGCTGGATTACCTGACTCAGGAGGGCATCTATATCGCCCCCTCCACGCCGGGCTATATCGATAATCTTGCAGCCCAGCTGAGGAAAATCGAGGAGCGTTATTTCAACCGCCAACGCTTCCGCAGCCTGCTGGCGCTGGGAATTGGCATCCTGGGACTCTTCTCTCTGGTCATACCCCTGCAAACCATCGCCAGCTATATCCAGCCAGTCGCCCTGGCAGGCGGATTCGCTTTCGCCCAGCAGGGGGTCAGCAACCCACTCTCCGGCTGGTTCTTCCAGCTGCAGCTGATGCAGGCAGGTGTGGGTGTTGTGCTGATTGTTGGGGCGGCATTTCTGGTCACCGGCCGCGAGCACCAGGGGCTGCGGCTCAGCTTTTTCGCCCTGCTGCTCTACCTGAGCGTGGTCAACCTGCTGCTGTTCTACTACAACCAGTTCTCCACCATCATCACCGCTTCAATCCAGTTCGCCCTGCTGCTGGGGGTGCTGTACTACCGCCAGCGGTATGTTGAATATCCTGAGAGTGAAAATAAGTCATCGCTGTGATGATCTAGCTGGCTTAGTTTTACCACCTATTGGACTCTATATGCCCTTCACCAAGGGCTAAAACTACGCCATCTGTACTAGATTCATGCTGTGTTCAGTCCATACTTTCCAACGATCCCATCTTGACCAAATTGTTATACAATCTAAGGGCAGATACCTCACCGCCAGATACCCCAGAAGCGAACACTTAAAATTGGGGTTGAACGCGGAAATCTCGTGGCTATCACTGGAGCATTACGCGAATGAAGTTCAGACACATCCGGTTTGTGCCATTGCTGGCAATAATAATTTTACCGGCACTGTTCGCCACTGGCTGTGCAGCGGTTGAACCGGCATCCAGCTCCCCTTCTGAAACCGCCCTGCTGCCGGTGCAGCCAACCGATGCACCACCCACGGTTCCAACCTATACCCCTACAGCTGAGCCAACCCCTATTCCCACTGCTGCTCCAGGAATTGACATGGCGGAGTTAAGTAATATGACCTACCGTTTGGACATCGTCTCCCAGGCGCTGCCGGGCAGGGATGGCAGTGTGATACTCTCCGGGGGGCACTTCGAAGAGCTGTACCCTGATTCGGCCGTGGGTGTGGCGGTGGATCTGATAGATCATACGACTGGCGACCTGAACGCGGACGGTCTGGAAGATGCCATTGCCCTGCTGGCGATCAACACCGGCGGAACCGGGACCTTCATCCACCTGGCAGCCGTCATCCAGGAGACTGGAGCTTTGAGCCATACCGCCACGCTGTTTTTAGGCGACCGTGTGCGGGTCGAGTCGCTGAACATCGAGGATGGGACTCTCCAGGTGCAGATGATCACCCACGCGCCTGACGACCCGCTGTGCTGCCCGACAGAACAGGTCACAGGTACCTACACCTTGCAGGACGGCATGCTGGTCACCCCGGAGCAAAGCCAGGTTCTGCCGCTGGCGGAGGCAGCTATCCAGGCGTTGAGCATCGGTGATATGGCAGCGCTGGCGTCACTGGTCCATCCAGAAGCGAGGCTGCGCTTCTCACCGTATGCCTACGTCCTGCCCGAGCACCTGGCGTTCTCCCAAGATCAGCTGCTCAGCCTGATGGATGACCCGAACATATATACCTGGGGTGCCTTCGACGGAAGCGGGGAGCCGATCCGGATGACCTTCGGCGAGTATTTCGACCGCTTCGTTTACAGCAAAGACTTCGCCGGCGCCGAGCAGGTCAGCCTGGACCGGCGCCTGGGTCCCGGCAACACCATCGACAACAGCCACGAGTACTATCCCCGATCGGTAGTGGTGGAGTACTACCTGCCGGGAGAAAATCCTGACTACGGCGGGCTGGACTGGCAGAGCCTGCGCCTGGTATTCCAGCAGCAGGATGGCGCCTGGTACCTGGCAGGCATCATTCACGACGAGTGGAGCACTTAATTTCTTCAGATGGTTTAGAATAGGCGCTTATAACCTCGACGCCCGGGGTTAGAAGATCATATCAGGGGAGATCATCGCAGATGACCTATCGTATAGCGCCTATATTCCTGTTCTTATCCTTATTACTCACAGCCTGCCGGGTGCAAAATCCCAACCGCACGGCTGTCTCGCCGGCCGAAGCCATTCCTTCTGCAACGCTTTTTCAGTCCACGAGCACCCAGACCACTCCCACCTATACACCCACACCGCAATCCCTGTCCGACAGCAGCCCCAATGCACCATCCAGCCCAGCGGTCACACCTCAGGCGCCAGAATCGACTCCGACCGTCTCACCGGCAGCCCCAAGCAGCGGAACACCCACAGAAAGCCCGCTGCCATCAGCCACACCAACCGAGTCACCCCCCTCCAGTCCTACAGAGCAGCCTACCACAACAGGAGCAACACCTGCTGCTGGCAGCGACAACACATCTGCCGAATCTGGAGCATGCCAGGAAAAAGCAGCTTTTTACGGCGACGTCAGCATACCGGATAACACTTTTTTCAATCAAGGGGAATCGTTCACAAAAACATGGCGCTTCCGCAACGAGGGTACCTGCACCTGGACGCCCGACTATAAGGTTGTCTTCAACGGCGGGGAGATCATGGATGCCCCTCTATCTAACCCCTTCCCCATGGCTGTACCGCCTGGGGAGCAGGTGGATATTTCCATCGACATGAAAGCGCCCACGCGCGGCGGTCCATTCCAGAGTGTATGGGGCTTCGAGGATCCCAGCGGGGTGCGCTTCGGCACCGGCAGCGCGGGCAGCGACCTGTTCTGGGTGGTCATCGATGTGCGCTTTCTCGACCAGAACAATCAGCCGCAGCCCGATCCCGGCAGCCAGCCCCCACCGCCGGCACCGACCGGCTGCAGCGCCCAGGCAGATACAGGCGTGCAGGCACAGGTCTTCCAGCTGATCAACCAGATGCGTACATCCAATGGCCTCAACCCACTCTCGCTGAATGTCTCGCTCTCAGCGGCTGCCCTGGTGCACAGCACCGACATGGCCTGCAACAACTTTATCGCTCACTCCGGATCGGACGGCTCCAACTGGGCAGACCGTATCAGCGCCCAGGGATACCAGTATTCGACCTACCCGCTGGAGAATATCTACGTTGGCGATCCGCAGTACGGCGGCGACGCCCAGGGCGCGGTTACCTGGTGGATGAACAGCCAGGTGCATCGCGAGAATATCCTCAATGGCCGTGTCACCGAGACGGGTGTCGGCTATGTATATGACCCAAACAGTGAATATGGCGGCTACTACACGATGGTCTTTGCCCAACCACAGTGACAGTAATTAAAAGCGGAAGACAGCGTTGAGCGCTGTCTTCCGCTTTTAAGAGGTTATCTACGAGTGGGTTATTTGATTTTGCTCAGCTCAGCCTTGAGCACCGGGTCCCGCCCGCACAGCCAGGGCAAATCGATCACCGCCTGAGCGGTCAGGTTCTCCCTATCTGTGGATATCTGGCTGTCGAGCGCGGCTGAGATCTTCAGCCCGCTTAACTTGAAATCGACACCCGCCTGCAGGCGGTTTGGATAACCTCTCAGCGTCTGACCGCTGGCAGCCTGCACGCTGGCGGGGATATATGCACCGCCGCACCTGCCGCCATCTACGTACAGCCCTTCACCCAGGGTAACTTCGCCTGATACCCTGTCTCCTACGTGGGTCAGCTCCAGGGTGATCGTCGCCCGGCTACCCCGGTCGCCATAAACGTAGCCGGAAAAGATGCCCTGGTAGGGGCCGGCACCCCGAGCAGCGGCTGGTGCCGGCGCAGCCAGCACCACGGAAGCCGCCGGTGTGAGGGCAAATAACACTGCCGATAATGCGAATAACAACTTTTTCATCCTGTTCAATGTTCACTCCTTATGCGCTGCCGCAGCGGCAGCTTTCCAAGTCTATCAGTATGGACTGGACATCGTCCTTATGCCGGGCTATTGCCAGCCTTAAGGCAGTATTAAGCCCGGCGAACTTAAGCCCGGCAGCCTTAAGCCCATCGAGCTTAAGCTCGCCGGGCTCAAGACATTGACAATTTCTCCAAGCGCATCTAAACTAAAACCATGCTGGCCTGCGTATATTCCTGTGCTGTGATCGGTCTGGATGGCGTGGTGGTTGAGGTGGAGGTAGACACCGCCGACGGGCTGCCCGGCATGGCGATTGTCGGTCTGCCGGATGCCGCCGTGCAGGAGAGCCGCGAGCGCGTCCAGGCCGCGATCAAGAATGCCGGGCTGTTTTACCCACGCAAGCGCCTGACGGTCAACCTGGCACCGGCCTCGGTGCGCAAGGAGGGTCCGGCATACGACCTTCCCATCGCGGTGGGAGTGCTGATCGCCACCGGTCAGCTCGAGGCGGGTTGCGCGGATGGAGCGCTGGTGGTGGGTGAGCTGTCGCTGGACGGGCGCGTGCGCCATGCCCGCGGCGTGCTGCCCATGGCGGCACTGGCGCGCCAGGAGGGCTTCAAACGCATTTACGTCCCCGAGAGCGACGCCGCTGAAGCAGCCCTGATCCCCGACCTGGAAGTGATCCCCGTGCCCAACCTGGCCGAGCTGCACGCACACCTGAGTGGCGATGCGCTGCTCCCCGCCCAGGAAGCGACCACCCCGGAAGAGATCCCCAGCCTGCCGCCAACCGATTTCAGCGAGGTGAAAGGGCAGGAGCACGTCAAGCGTGCCATGGAAGTGGCCGCCGCCGGTGGTCATAATGTTTTACTTATCGGACCGCCTGGCGCGGGCAAGACGCTGCTGGCGCGCGCCGTGCCGGGCATCCTGCCGCGTATGAACATCGACGAGGCGCTTGACGTGACCCGCATCTACTCCGTCGCCGACCAGCTCCCCGCGGACGTGCCGCTGATCTACAACCGCCCCTTCCGCTCGCCGCACCATACGATTTCACATGCCGGGCTGGTGGGCGGCGGCAACTGGCCGCACCCGGGCGAG
>JAQBDA010000085.1:0-14096 GCA_032124675.1 Chloroflexota bacterium | reverse complement strand
ACGCACGTTACCGATCCCACCCAAGACCGCGGCAGTAAATGCTTTCAATCCCGGGAAGAAACCCATGAAAAAGAAAACCCCTTGCGGGCGGAACAAACCATTGAATATCCCGGCTGCGCCCGCCAGCGCGCCCCCAAGGGCAAAGGTTGTCACAATCACCTTGTCGATATTAATGCCCATCAGGCGGGAGACATCTTTATCCTCGGATACAGAACGCATTGCTTTGCCTTGTTTGGTGCGCTCCACGAAGATATAAAGGAAGACCATCAGGATAAACGCGGCGAAGATCACCACCAGCTGCACGGTGGGCACATCGAAACCTAACACGTTTACCGTACCTTGCAGCCCAGGCACCGGGGGATAAGAACGGAATTCTGTTCCATACATGCCGCGAAAGGTGTACTGCAAGGCGAACGAGGCTCCGATGGCGGTAATTAATGGCACCAGCCGTGGCGCGTTCCTCAACGGGCGGTAGGCAATTCGCTCCATTAACACTGCGATGACGGTGGAAACCCCTGCCGCCAATGCTATCCAGGAAAGGATCGCCAGAAAGGGGCTGCGAGCGAGAAAACCCGTGCTAGCCTGGTAGTTAGCCAGGAAGACCGCCGTGAACGCTCCCGCCATATAAACTTCTCCATGTGCGAAATTGATCATCAGCAAGATGCCATACACGAGGGTGTAGCCCAGTGCAATCAGGGCGTAGATGCTGCCTTGAGCGAGACCGGCAAACACCAGCGTAACCCATTGGGCGCTGGTGTACCGGGCTGCGGTCACCGTATTGTAAATCCCGACAATAATGATGATTATGGCTGCAATACGGAAGATGTCAAGAAAAAAGGTTACCCAGGAGAAGCGTTCCAGGTAGCGGTCAAGGTATCTTTTCATGATCAGTGACCTCTCATCGTTGCATACAGGGAATGTAATGTAACAGACGAGCCAGAGAAGCCTGCTTCCCTGGCCCGTCCTATTCTAAATTACAGATTATCCAGCCTCATTAAACTACGATGGGCTAAAACTATGGTGTGTAGACAACCGGAGGCGGCCAGTTGCCATCATTGACCTCGGCCTCGGTGATCTCGAAGATACCCAGAGCCTCGCCGGTTGCGCAGTCGGCCTTGCTGGTGAATTCACCGAACTGCTTATCGCTGCAATCCAGAGTGCCGGTCAGACCGATATAGCCTTTAGTGGCTTTGATGGCATCCCGCAGTGCCTGGCGAGGGATATAGGTTGTGCCATCGGCACCAGTTACGGCCACTGCCTCGATTCCATCCAGGAGCAAGTTGGTGCCGTCGTAGGCGAAGGCATGGAAACCGCTGGGCGGGACGCCGCCAAACTTGGCTTCCCACTTGGCGAGGAACTCGTCATAAGCCGCGCCGCTGACGTATGGACCGGAGAGGTACATACCCACCGCGTTGGGTCCAGCACCCTCAGGGAAGGAGTCCGACAGCAATCCATCCGCGCCCATCAAGGTTGTGTTCTCCAGACCGGCGATCTCGGATGACTGAGCGGTGATGAAGGGTCCTTCGGGCTCGAAGATCGGGTAGTAAAGCACGTCGGGTGGGTTGGCAGCTACGCTGGTCAAGACTGTGCGCATATCCGTGTCGCCCACGTTGACCGCGCCCTGGAAGGTGACTTCGCCGCCAAGCTCCAGAAATCGTGCAGCCATGACTTCTTGTAGCTGATCGGCATACGGGCTGCCATCGTGGATGGTGGCTAAGGTGCGGGCGCCTAATTCATTATAGGCAAATTCAGCAGCTACCGACCCCTGGAAGAAGTCGGTGTGGCAGATGCGGAAGTAGCCCGGTTTGTAGGTGCCGCTCTCGCCTTCAAGGGTCAGCGCTGGGGCAGTGTTGGAGGGGGAGAGCAGTACCAGTCCGGCTTCGCTGAGGGTGGGTAATGCAGCAGTCGCTGCGCTGGAGCAGTTGGTGCCGATCACGCCTAAAACGCTCGGGTCGGACGCCACTTTAGTAGCAGCAGTCTGGCCGCCCTCGGCGCTGCAGCCAGAGTCCTCACCGGTCAGCTGGATGTCACGACCGAGCAGCTTACCGCCGCGGTCATCCACTGCGATCTCAACTGCGCCCTTGGAGTCCTCACCTAGGAAGGCTGTCGCTCCGGATATTGTCAGCATATAGGCGATATGGACCGGGTCATCGGGGGCAAGCTCTACACACCCGATGGGGTCAGTGCATTCGTACATCGCTGGTTCTTCAGTTGCCGCGGGAGGGGCTTCGGTTGCGGCGGGTTCTTGCGGGGCGGCTGGCTGCTGGGCACATGCTGCTAAAAGCATGCTGGCCAGCACCAGAATAGACAGGAATACAAAAAGTTTCTTAGTCATCTTCTTCTCCATGAATTTGTTGATCTGTTTGCGTGTTTCCTGGTTAGACAAATTGGGATATCGCATATCGGGTCGATTGTCTCTATATCACCTCCTTCACAACCTCATAAAAGAAAAAACACCTGGCTTATCCGATAGTTGCGGGCAGATTGCCGGTAGATATTGTGGGTAACACTTTCAATGGCTATATATCTTGCCCGCTACTATAAATACAGAATTTTACTTAGTAGATCGCTGATGGTCAAGGATGAATTGCCAGACTGGGCAGGATAGCCTATGGTCGATATTCCCTGTTCTCTGGCCCGTAACAACTGCCGATATAAGCAAGTCTAGCATAGATTGCCCATATGTCAAATGATAATTTCTATGATGGTATGCCAATTATGAAGCCTGGGGGGTGTTTGCTGCCCTTATCTGCATGAACCAGCTGAGAGCATCCATTTTGGGCGTAAACTATTGGCTCCAAGGTCTAATTTAGGCAGTTTTAAGGCAGGCCGTATGGTAAAATCATACCAGCATGAGATCAGTACAATCGCAGGCGCTGCCTGCTCCGCCGAGCCTGATGGGATCCCTGAGGGCGGGGTTTGACGCGACAGCCAACCATATTGAACTGCTGCTTTTGCCGGTGCTGATTGACTTGCTCCTGTGGTTTGGCCCTCATCTCCGCCTGGACGATCTGGTAACCCGGACATTCAGTGAATTGGGAGGGCAGGTGGGAATGACCGCGGACGGGACATCTGACCTGCTGCAGCTGAGTGGAGAGTTCTGGGCGCTGCTTGCCGAGCGATTTAACCTCTTTTCTGCCATCCGGTCATACCCGGTAGGGATCCCCAGCTTGATGATTGCCACCCAACCGGTGACATCACCTATTGGCTCTCCGTCATACTGGCAGGTCGGTTCTATCGGTGGAGCGATTCTGCTCTGGCTCTTCCTTTCAGTTGTTGGATTGGTCCTGGGGACGCTGTATTTTGCCATGGTGTCGCAGGTGGTTGCGTCGGAAAAAATCTCGATCCGCTCTGTTTTGAAGGGCTGGCCGTGGATGTCACTGCAGGTGATCCTGCTGGCACTGCTGATCTCTGCTATCTTAATATTGCTCAGCATTCCTTTCAGTTGTCTGGCATCAGTGCTGATGATGAGCGGGTTTGCCGTTGGGGACGCCGCACTATTGATCTTTGGAGTGCTCGCGTTGTGGCTGCTGCTGCCTTTTTTCTTCTCTCCACACGGCATATTCGTCAACCGAAGCCCTCTGTTGAGGTCGGTGCGGGACAGTTTGTGGATATCCAGGGCAACGATGCCGAAAACAGCCCTGTTCTTCTTGATATTACTGGCGATTGATGAGGGGCTGACGATACTCTGGCGGGTGCCAAAAGAGAACTCGTGGTTAGCGGCAGTTGGCATTGTCGGGCATGCATTCATTACTACCGGCGTACTGGCAGCCAGCTTTTTTTACTATGAAGATGCCTGGCGCTGGCTGAAAAGATTGGTCCAACAGACTCAATTCTCATCGAAGGCATTGAACTAAAACTAATAGAATTTACGCAGTTCAGGGAAAATTGGGGGTGTTTGGGCGGGCATCACCCGCCCAAACACCCCTGTCACCCCACCAACTGTGCGTAAGTCCTAATTAAATCATCCTTAAGCAGTGAGCGACAGTCTATTATCGATTGTCGTATGCCGATCCCAGATTCGGTCGGAGGTTAATGTGGTCAAAGGAGATACATTTTCATATGATGCAAAAGACATCCAGGTCCTGGAAGGACTGGAGGCCGTTCGACGCCGTCCCGGAATGTATGTGGGCGGAACGGACATCAAAGCACTTCACCATCTCATCTACGAGGTGGTCGATAACTCGATCGATGAGGCGCTGGCTGGTGCCTGTGATCGGATTGAAATATATATCCACCCCGATAGCAGCGTCACCGTAGCTGATAATGGCCGTGGTATCCCGGTTGATATGCATCCAGAAATTAAAAAGCCTGCCCTGGAAGTGGTGATGACCATGCTGCATGCAGGCGGTAAATTTGGTGGTGGAAGCTACAAGGTATCAGGCGGTCTGCACGGTGTGGGTGTATCGGCTGTCAATGCTCTCTCCGAGTGGTGTGATGTGAAGGTAAACCGAGATGGGAAGATCCATAACCAGCGCTACGAGCGAGGCTACCCAACCGGCCCACTCAAGGTGATCGGGAAAACCGACCCGAAAGAAACCGGTACCAGGACGACGTTCAAATACGACGGAGAAATATTCAAAGGCGAGCTGGATTACCGATTTGACACCCTGGTGCAGCGTTTCAGGGAGATGGCGTTCGTGACCCGCGGCGTGGCTATTTATTTCAAGGACGAGCGTATCGACCGGGAGATGACGTTCTATTTCGCCGGCGGGATCACCTCTTTTGTTCGCTATCTAAACAGGAATCGCAGTGTGCTGCACCCGGTCGTACATGTCGATAAAGAAGTCGATGGGGTTACGATCGACGCAGCCATCCAGTATACAGATGTATATTCCGAGTCCGTTTATGCATTTGCCAATACGATCAATACCGTTGATGGCGGTACCCACCTGACCGGCCTGAGGGCGGCAGTGACGCGCACGATTAACGACTATGCCCGGCGCAGCGGTATGCTCAAGGACTCTGACCCCAACTTCACCGGTGACGACACTCGCGAGGGCCTGACGGCAATCATCAGCATCAAACACCCTGAGCCGCAGTTCGAGAGCCAGACCAAAGTGAAGCTGATGAATGCCGAAGTCCAGACCTACGCCCAGCAGGTTGTAGGCGAGGCATTCAGCACCTTCCTGGAAGAGAATCCCTCCGCAGGTAGATCGATCGTACAAAAATGTCTGACCTCTGCCCGTGCCCGGGATGCAGCGCGCAAAGCACGCGATCTGGTAATCCGCAAATCTGCCCTGGAGAGCCTCACCCTTCCTGGCAAGTTAGCGGATTGCTCGGAGAGAGACCCGGAGAAAACCGAGCTGTTTATTGTGGAGGGTGACTCGGCCGGCGGCAGCGCCAAGCAAGGTCGTGACCGGCACTTCCAGGCGGTTTTACCGCTTAGAGGCAAGATCCTGAATACTGAACGCGCTCGTCTGGATAAAATCCTGGCCAATAACGAGGTCAAGGCATTGATCTCCGCTCTGGGAACCGGGATTGGAGAGACATTCAATGTAGGCGGGCTGCGTTACGGCAGGGTGGTCGTTATGACAGACGCCGATGTGGATGGCAGCCACATCCGGACCCTGCTGCTCACTTTCTTCTTTCGTTATATGCAGCCTTTGATCGAAGAGGGACATCTATATATCGCTCAACCCCCACTTTACCGAATTGTAAACCGGAATCAGACTAGCTATGCCTATACCGAGGATGGAAAAGATCGTATACTAAAAGGGTTAGGTAAAGACGCCGAAAAGGCGAACCTCTCGCGCTATAAAGGTCTGGGTGAAATGAACCCGGAACAGTTGTGGGATACAACCATGGATCCGGCACAGCGAACGCTTCTTCTGGTAACCATCGAAGACGCAGCTGAGGCAGACCGCACGTTTGATATGCTCATGGGCGCGGCTGTGCCGCCCAGACGGAGGTTTATCCAAACCCACGCCCGAGATGTGAGAAATCTGGATATATAAACAACACCTATCTGCTGGCTAAGAGGAATATACTGAGCTGGTAATTCAGCGGCGATGTAAATCATGGTATTGGAAAGGGGAACCCTCCTCAATCAGCGCTATCGTGTAGTTGAAATCCTCGGACAAGGGGGGATGGGTTCGGTCTACCGCGCTGTGGATGAGAACCTTGGCGTCGATGTGGCGCTCAAGGAGAATTTGTTTACCACGGATGAATATGCCCGCCAGTTCCGGCGCGAAGCAGTGATCCTGGCTACGCTGCGCCATCCGAACCTGACCCGCGTTACCGATCACTTTGTGATCGAGGGCAGAGGGCAGTACCTGGTGATGGATTATATCGAGGGGGAGGACCTGCGGGAGAGGATGGACCGCACAGGATTGCTTTCCGAAGATGAGGCGATCCTGATCGGTGCGGCAGTGTGTGATGCGCTGAACTATCTTGAAGCCTGCAGCCCTCCCGTTGTACACCGCGACATCAAGCCTGGGAATGTCAAGATCACGCCCAGCGGCCAGATATACCTGGTGGATTTTGGGCTGGCGAAGCTGATCCAGACCGGGCAGGTTACCACAACCGGCGCCCGCGCCATGACTCCCGGATACTCCCCTCCGGAGCAGTACGGTACGGCAAGCACGGACAATCGCTCTGACCTGTTTTCATTGGGGGCGACCCTCTACGCTGCGCTAACAGGCGCTATCCCGGAAGATGCTCTGGCGCGAGCGATGGACCAGTCCACATTAACACCAATCCGCAAGCATAATTCTGCGATCTCGAAACGCCTGGCTGCAATAGTCGAGAAATCCCTGGCAATCCGCCCAGATGAGCGCTACCAATCGGCAAATGATCTCAAGCAGGCTCTCCTGGGGGCGGGCGGGTTTGTTCGCCGGAAAACCGGCGAGTACCTGGTCTCACCCGCGCCGGTAGGTCATGTGTCGATAAACTCCAACCTCTTCTCAGGGGACCCTGTACAGGACCCGCTTACCCCGGGGTACTATCCCACACCACGCAACCGTTCCCCGCTGCCAATCCCAACCAGCAAACCATTGAGCGAGCCTGTCTCAGTGGTCAATGCGAAACGCAGGCGTCGCCGGGTTACAAGCCTGCTGCTCGTTATCCTGCTGGTGGTACTGACCGGTGCAGCAATTTATCTGTACGATCCCAACCTGCCGGCTCAGGCGTTGAGCTTGGTCATGGCTTCTCCGACGAGTGAACGGCCTGCCGCGGTGGTGGTCGATACGACAGCACCTACGCTTGAACCGACCAGACCCCAACAGCAGACTGAAGCTCTCCCTCCAACCCTCCAGCCGACTAACCCGCCGACCGCTACCAAGGCACCACCTCCAACACCACGCCCCACTGCCACCGTTGTGGTGGTTGTAAATCCTCTTCCCTCCCCGACCGCGCTGCCGACCCCCGTAGGCGGCGGAGGAGGGCAGATCGCCTTTGCCTCCGACCGCAGCGGCACGACCCAGGTGTGGGTAATGAATGTCGATGGAAGTGATCTGTTACAGGTCACCGATATGCCTGAAGGCGCCTGCCAGCCGGAGTGGTCCCCGGATGGTATGAGCCTGGCGTTTATTTCACCTTGTGACCGCAACCAGGAACAATACCGGGGTACTGGGCTGTTTATTATCAATGCCGATATGACAGGCTTGATGCCGCTGCCCAGCGTGCCCGGGGGCGACTACGATCCGGCCTGGGCGCCAGATGGTAAGAAGATCGCTTTTACGTCTCTGCGGAACGGCGGGCGGACGCGCATCTATATGCTGGACCTGGTCGTTTCAGAGGTGATACGTCTCTCAGGGCAGTATTCTTACGACCGGCAGCCAGCCTGGTCGCGGGATGGTAGTGAGCTGGCATTCGTGACCACCCAGAAAGGCCCGGTGCAGATCTGGATTATGGATGCGGATGGCAGCAACCAGGAGCTGTTCTCCCGCAGTGCGGACGCAATAAACTCACACCCTGTCTGGTCACCGGACGGCGAAGTAATCCTGTTCACCCAGGTCAGCCACAGCCGGCGTGTGCCTGGGATCGTTGCTGCCTCGTACCAGGACGATGAATACAGCGAGTTCCGATATGAGTTAGGACCGGTCCCTGTGCGGGAGGCGAACTACTCTCCAGATGGGTTATGGCTTGTATTCGAAAGCTGGCCAGAGGGCAGCAACCACGATATCTATATTATGACCGCCAGCGGCGCTGCCCGCACCCGGTTGACGGATTGGCCAGGCGATGATTTCGACCCCGTCTGGCGCCCGCTAACCATTCCCGCTCAGCAGGATTAATAACCCAAGGTTTTCCCGAGCCGCCGCCCATTTAATACAAGTGAACTACGGGGCGCGTACCTCTGCTTCCACTTCCATCTCGCCAGCAATTTCGAATTCCAGGGTCAGCTTCAGTTTATCTCCGGGTGCAAGAGCTCTGGTGATGCCTACCAGCATGATATGATAGCTGCCCGGTTTCAGTTCAGCTTTACCCCTGGCGGGTACATCTACGCCATCCACCGGGCGCATGCTCATTACCCCCTCCTTCATCTCACTGAGATGCAGCTCTGTACTGTGTGCTGCATCACTAAAGACGCGAACCAGCCTGTCTGGCATGCTGCCGTTGTTCTGGATGACCATATATGCGGCGCTGTTGGAGCCGCCGCCAGACATATCCGATTGGCTGGTGGCTTGATCCGATTCCATCGTCTGGGTGGATGTGGCGCGTACCCATGCGTCTTCGATGTTGATACCACTGCGGGTTTCCGCTGCGCAGGATGCCAACATGAATATTCCCACGATGGCAAAAATGATATACAGGTATTTCACGTTTGACCCTCCAAAAAATACCTTTGGTCTAAATTGAGCACGATAGAATGGTCGCTGAGCTTCTCCACGAATGCGACAGGATCTCCTCCACGCAGCGTAGGGCGCAGCTTGTCCACCCAGACAATACCATCCTTGAGCGGTTCATCTGGGTACGCGGTGTCCACACAGATGGCACGAAGGTCATTCAACAAGGGTTCGGGTAGATTGATTATATTGCTTTACCGAGCAGGTGACAAGATGATTTATAAGCGGAAGAGCGTGATATAATCCCCCACCGAGCTTATACGAAATCTTGATGGCCATTGGAGGTCATTTTTTATTTATGAGCACCCAGATACCTGCGGATACATCTGAGAGTGAGGATTTGCTGCGCCGGGAGGTGACCAGCGCGCCGGCACGGAACTGGCGCACCTGGCTGATTGGACGACCCCTGGCGACCGCGGATGCTCCTCACCAGACAATCGGTAAGTCGGTTGGTCTGGCAGTTTTCGCTTCTGACGCCCTGTCGTCAACCGCCTATGCGACCCAGGAGATCCTGGTGATCCTGGCAGTAGCCGGCACTGCGGCGTTCGGTTATGCTATTCCGATTTCCGCTGCAATTGTCGCGCTTCTAGCTATTGTAACAATCTCATACGAGCAGACGATCCATGCTTATTCCGGAGGGGGTGGGGCTTATATCGTCTCGCGTGACAACCTGGGGGATATCGCTGCCCTGGTTGCAGGAGCGGCATTGCTGATGGATTATATCCTGACGGTATCGGTGTCGATATCTTCGGGAGTTGCCCAGCTAGTATCCGCATATCCAGATATTCTGCCCTACCGGGTCGTGATCGCCGTGGGACTTGTATTTTTCGTCATGCTGATAAACCTGCGCGGGGTAAAAGAGTCAGGGATTACTTTTGCTGTACCCACATATTTCTTCCTCATGATGATGGTGCTGACACTTCTGGTCGGTTTTTACCGCTACTTGACCGGCTCACTGGGCAGTGTTATCGATCCGCCAGCAATGGAAGCCGTGCATGGCTTGCAGGTGGTAACTGTGTTTTTGATTCTGCACGCCTTTTCAAACGGCACAACAGCCCTGACCGGGGTCGAAGCGATCTCCAACGGCATTACTGCATTCCGCGAGCCGCGCAGCCGCAATGCGGGTTTAACATTGATCTGGATGGCCATCACCTTGGGGACGCTTTTCTTGGGGATCACTTTTCTCTCTGTCAACGTGGGCGCGGTACCCTCAGAATCTGAAACGGTGATCTCACAGCTGGCACGGACGGCATATGGCAGCCGGGGCTTGCTGTACCTTCTGACGATCAGCGCCACCACCATCATCTTGATCATGGCGGCGAACACAGCCTATGCAGATTTCCCGCGCCTGAGCGCACTGATGGCATCGGATGGTTTCTTACCCCGCCAGCTCACATTCCGCGGCAGCCGCCTTGTTTACTCACGTGGGATCTTTGTACTGGCGCTGATCGCATCTTTGCTGATTATAGCTTTTCAAGCAAGCGTGACCTTGCTGATTCCCCTTTATGCCATCGGCGTTTTCTTATCCTTTACCTTATCCCAAACCGGGATGGCGCGGCGGTGGTGGAAATCAGGCCACCTTAAACCCGGAGAAAAACTGGAGGAAGCCGGATCGGTTGTAAAATTTGATCAGCGCTGGTCGTTCAAGATGGTTATAAATAGCTTCGGTGCAGTGTGTACCGCGTTCGTCATGATCGTGTTTGCGGTTACCAAGTTCGCTGATGGGGCGTGGCTTGTTCTGCTCCTGATACCCAGTCTGGCAATTGTATTTTATACCGTCCGCCAGCATTACAAGAACCTGGCCAAAAATTTATCCCTGGAAGCGTATATGGAACCCAGGCGCGTCACCAGACACCGGGTTGTGATCCCTGTCTCTGGGGTACACCGCGGCACACTCGAGGCTTTGAACTACGCCCGTTCACTATCTTCGGATGTAACAGCTTTGCACGTTTCGATTGACCCAGACGAGTCGGCGAAGCTGCAGAAGAAATGGGAAATCTGGGGTGATAACACCCGCCTGGTGATTGTCGAGTCACCTTATCGCCTGCTTTTGGAGCCGCTGCTGGAGTATATCGAGATGCTGTCCGAGATTCGCCAGCCCGGCGAGGTCATCACAGTGGTGGTGCCGCAGTTCGTACCCGAGAAAAGCTGGGCGAACGTGCTGCACACACAGACTGCGCTCTGGCTGCGTTTTGCATTGCTTAACACCCCAGGTATCGTGATCACCGAGGTGCCCTACAAGGTGAAATGAGCCTGTCGCGGCATTGTCCCAGGTCGGGGTGCCACAACCTTGCATTTTTGTTGGTAACAATCTCTTCGATAAGAGTTTAATATTGATAGGTCGGTCAACCTGTCAGTTGACCTGCTGCAAGCCCAAGATACCGGGAATACCAGCCGATATGACGCCTATCCTGCTGACTACATTGCTCACCCAGATGAAATGGACAGTTTATCTCGTAAAACCCATGGTCAATCTGCGAATCGTCGGACTGGCCGGTGTCATCCTTGGATTGCTCGTTTTCTACTTGGTGCTCCCCTTACTCCGAGTCTGGTGGCACCTTGTACCGGCAATGCTCCCGGTCTGAGTTACAACCACCGCCATTTGCAGCACCCCTCTACTTCTCCTAAGGCGTGACTACAGTCATATACTATCAGTCTCGTAAGGCTGGAATGCCTGGTCTGTGTGATACAGTATGATTGAGTAAGAACATTCCAACCCGTGTAAAATTATCGTTGCAGAGTGCGAATAGCTGAAGCAAGGCGGGACCGGTCGCGCGGCGCAGTGCGTATGATGCTCAAAAGAGAAGCAGGTGGATATGAGTGAACAGTTAGCTGCTCGAACTGCTGTTGATACAAGTATGTCGATTAACCCCCGATACAAGGATTATATCGAGCACTACTATCACGAAGCCAATACACGCCTGCCCCTGCGCCAGGCAACTGGATTGTCGATGCCGTACGTGATCGCAGTCTGCCACCAGAAAGGCGGGGTTGCCAAGACTACCACTGTCTCCTCGCTCGGCGCTGCTCTGGCGGAACAGAATCAAAGGACACTGCTGATCGACCTGGACCCATCCGGGAACCTGTCCTATGGATTGGGCTTCGTCTCCGGGAATGAGTCCAGGTCGGCGGCAGACGTATTGTTGGGCAACGATACCTTGCAGAATATACGCCAGGCGACTGATGTGGAAGACCTGGATATCATCCCGTCCAACAGCGAGATGGCGACCGTGGCGCGCTTCCTCAACCTGCGGCCAAAATTTGAGCATCTGCTGCGCAGCTCACTCGAGCAGCATGCCCACAACGGCAATCGGGTTTATGATTTTGTGCTGATTGACTGCCCGCCTACCCTCGGTCCGCTGACCATCACCGCCCTCACTGCCGCCCGAATGGCACTGATCCCTACCCAGTGTGAATATTACTCTCTCCAGGCGCTGGATGGGATCTTCAAAGCGATCACCAACGCGCGTGCAAATTACAATCCGGCTCTCCATTATCGCATGCTCGTAACCATGTACGACCGCCGCGGATCGCTGCACACCCGGGTGCTGACCATGCTGCGAGAACGGTTCGGCGATGTGCTCTTCCAGAATATGATCGGGTTCGACAGCAAGCTGCGGGAATGCCAGCTGGTAGGGCTGCCGGTCACAGCCCATGCGCCGCGCACACGCGCTGCACTGCAATACCAGCTGTTGGCAGGTGAGCTGTATCACGAGGTCGCAAACACCTCTCGCTAAACTATGTCCTATCTGAGTCATCTTGAATGTGCTGAGTGCGGTCAGACCTTCGATTCGCGCCGCGTCCAGACGTACTGCTTGAGCTGCCGCGCTCCGCTGCTGGCAGTTTACGATCTGGCTGCACTGAGAGAGAGGATTGACCGTGATGAGTTCCGCTACCGCTCGCCGGGGATGTGGCGCTGGCGGGAGCTGCTGCCCGTTGGGAATGAGGGGGACATGCTCACCCTCGGAGAAGGGGACGCACCGCTGCTCCTAGCGCCACGCTTGGGTGCTGAGCTCGGGCTGAAACACCTGTATGTCAAAGATGAAGGCAGAAATCCAACCGGCTCGTTCAAAGCTCGTGGCCTGGCGGCAGCCATATCCAAGGCTAAAGAATTGGGCATCCGGAAATTGATCATTCCTACTGCTGGCAATGCCGGTGGCGCGCTGGCTGCCTATGCCTCCCGAGGCGGGCTTGATGCCTATATCATCATGCCCCAGGATACGCCGCGGGCTAATATCGAGGAATGCCGCATTACCGGAGCTGCAATTGAACTTGTCGATGGACTGATCAGTGATGCTGCCCGCATTGCCGGAGAGAAAGCGGCAGCGGAGGGCTGGTTCGATGTCTCGACATTCAAAGAGCCTTACAGGGCTGAGGGGAAGAAAATTATGGGCTACGAGCTGGCGGAGGCGTTTGGCTGGCAGCTCCCAGATGTGATCGTTTACCCGACCGGAGGCGGCACGGGTTTGATCGGCATGTGGAAAGCCTTTCAGGAGATGGCTGCTTTGGGCTGGTTGGATGATGATTCTCGTCCACGCATGGTGGTTGTTCAGGCAGAAGGCTGCGCCCCGGTGGTCAGAGCATTCGATACAGGGGCTCTCACTTCAGAATTTTGGGGCGGCGCAGCTACCATCGCCTCCGGTCTGCGGGTGCCGAAAAGCTTCGCCGACCGGCTGATCCTGCGCTGCCTCTACGAGAGCCGGGGAACTGCGCTTGCCGTATCGGATGAAGCTATCTGCACTGCACAGAAGAGTCTCGCCGCATCAGAAGGCATCTTTGCTGCACCCGAGGGAGCTGCAACCCTTGCAGGACTGCTCATGCTAATAGAGAGTGGGTGGGTAAACTCTGACGAGCGGATTATAATATTTAATACCGGAACAGGATTGAAGTATATATAAACTCTAGTGTTCCGTCCAAGGTGATTGTTTAGGATCGTCTATCTAAGAACGGAACACTTTAAGCTTTGTCCAGGCTTATGAACGCCGATATCAGATGCAACTTTGAGCCTGGACAAAGCACCGGGCAGATTTGCCGGTACTGCAAGGTACTGTTAAAACGCCCATTTCCACTTGTACTTTGCTGGGAGCATGGACAGGTGTGAGTCTCTTCGTCATCACGATCATCTTCATATCCACCTTCATGCATGCCGGATGGAATTTGTTGGCGCGCTACACGCATGCCGAGCGGGAATTCTATTTCAAGATGCTGCTGATTACCCTGGTGGTGGGCTTCATCCCTGCCGTGTGGAGCGAAATTGTCAGCGGGTCAATGACCTCTACTGCCTGGTGGTGCGTAGCCGGTTCTGGGATC
>JAQBDA010000084.1:0-29954 GCA_032124675.1 Chloroflexota bacterium | reverse complement strand
TTAATATTTAATGGGCACACCCTGTTTTACGATAGCCGGGGGTTGTTGGGGCGGGCCATCCCCCCCAAACCACCCCCGATTCCCTGAACTGTGTAACTTCTAATATAATCAGTGGCTGTGAACAACACTATTTCTCGGTACCTGACTGCAGGCATCTGGGTGTATTTCACCCTGCTGCTCGGCTGGCTCGTGCTGTACCTGACCAGCGGCGACCGTTTTGCGTGGCTCTCGCTGGTCAACATGCTGGCAGTCTATCTGTTCTTACCCCTGCCGTTGGTGATTGCGGCAAACCTGTTCCTGCGCCGGGTGGAAATCTGGGCTGCCGTCCTGCTCGGCCTGGCGGTTTTCGCCTGGTTTTGGGGCAGCCTGTTCCTGCCAGGGCCTAATACAGCCCAGGCACAGCCGGACGGATCTGAGACACTGACCGTGATGAGCTATAACGTGCTCGGCAGGCAGTATAACCCTTCCCCCACAATCGACACGATCCGAGCTGAAAACGCCGATGTAGTTCTGCTGCAAGAACTCAATTATGAATTAGCAGTTTCAATCCAGCAGCATTTGAGCGACTTTTACCCGTACCAGATGCTCGACCCCAAATCTGATGTGCATGGCATGGGTATGCTCAGCAAATATCCACTGCGTCCAACAGGTATCGACCTGCCCCTGTCATGGGTTGGCAAGCCGCAGGTATTAGAATTGAACTGGGACGGAAGATGGGTGACCCTGGTTAACTTCCATATGAGCCCGACCAGGCTGGATAAGATCGACCAGATCTCGGAGGACAACCACAGCCGGCAGGCTCAGGCACAGGTATTGGTCGATCTATCCCGGCAGACCGGTTCGATGATCGCCGGCGGTGATGCGAACAGCACGCCGTTGAATGACGCATACCGCATCCTCACCACCGGTTTTAGCGACTCCTGGAAAGAGGTTGGCTTCGGTCTCGGACACACGTTTCCGGGCAGTGACCATCCGGAAGGCTCTCGCCCGGGTATTGCCGGCATCTATGTGCCGAAGTGGCTGGCACGCATCGATTATGTACTCTACACCACGGACTGGCAGGCAGTTTCAGTGCGCACGGCTCGCTTTGATGGTCTCTCCGATCACCGCGGGGTGGTTGCCGCATTGAAATTTTCTGACCGATAACATGCTGCCATTGCACTTAGATCGATTTCCAGCCCAGAACGGTCACCAGTATCAGCCCTCGACCCGCTCAGGTAGGCTATCCAGGCGGGAATCTTTTGTTTTGTCATATAATCGCGCTGAGCGGTGTTGATAGTTATGAGCAGGTAAGTCTGCGCCAACCGGCCTATGCCGGCCGGCGTATGCCTGCCGGCTCAGAGGTGACCATTGACTTTGACTGCCGAAAAAGTTCAATCCCACAGCGTCCGCCGCAGTGATGCATGGTTCGAAACTGCCTTCAACCAGCACTGGTCCAGGGTATATGGAGTGCTGTACAGACTGGTAGGGGACCATGCCGAGGCCGAAGACCTCGCCCTGGAAGCTTTCTGGCGGCTGCACGTCCAGCAGCCGGCTCTGGATAGCGACCAGAGCCTGGGCGGCTGGTTGTACCGGGTTGCAATGAACCTGGGCTTCAATGCCCTGCGAGCCCAGAAGCGCCGCACTCGCTATGAGTCACAGGCGGGGAAGTTTGTCCTGGATGATGAACAAACATTCGACCCGGCTGAAGAGGTCGAACGGAAACTCGAGCAGCGGCGGGTACGGCAAGCGCTGGCGAACATGAAATCCCGCTCCGCACAGCTTCTGGTCCTGCGCCATTCTGGGCTGACTTATGCCGAGCTGGCTGCAGCCCTGTCGGTTGCACCCGGCTCGATCGGGACCCTGCTGGCACGCGCCGAACGCGAATTTGAAGAGAGCTATCAAGACCTGGAAGGAGAAGCCCATGCATCTTGAAGAAGGTCAGTTAAAAGCCTATCTGGATCATGAACTGGCACCGCCTGAAAAGCAGGGGGTCAAGGAGCACCTGGAGACCTGCCCGCAGTGCCAGCGGCAGGTGCAGGAGCTTGCAAGCCAGACGCAAGCCGTCAGCCAGCGTTTATCCGCAATCGATCCATCACCAGCTCTGATGCCCCACCAGGTGGCAGCACGCCGCCGGCTGCAGGCCCGCCTCACAGAAAAGGAGAGACAAACTATGCGACAGAAGTTTTTTGCACCAAAGTACCGTCCAGCCTGGGTTGCCCTGGGACTTATCCTCGTCCTGGCGGTCGCTCTGGCCTTCCCGCCCGTCCAAGCCATTGCCAACAGCTTCCTGGGACTCTTCCGCGTCCAGCAGTTCAGTGTGGTGCAGATCAATCCCGGCAACTTACCCGAGCAGCTCGGTTCCTCCTCCCAATTAGAGGCTATGTTCACCAATAATGTGCACATCGAAGAGAAAGGAGAGCCGCAGAACGTCGCCAGCGCAGAAGAAGCCAGCCAGCTGGCTGGCATACCGGTGCGCCTGCCGACAGGAATGAAGAGCCCGATGGATCTACGGGTGATGCCTGGCGCTGATATCAGCTTCGATGTTGATATGCAGCTCACCCGGGCTCTGCTGGCGGAGATCGGGCGCAGCGACATCCAGCTGCCCGAGGACCTGGATGGCGCTTCCGTTCAGGTCGGCCTTGGAAGCGCGGTGACTGCTATGTACGGGGAGTGCAACTTCGATCTTGAAGAGGTTGACCGAGAAGCCTACGATCCGGATAACCCTCGCCTGCCGCGCCTGCCGCAGTGCACCACCTTCGTACAGATGCCCAGCCCCAGCATCTCAGCCCCATCAGGACTGGACTTACAGATGATCGGCGAAGCTTTCCTGCAGATGATGGGCATGTCCGAGGAGGAGGCCACCAAATTCGCCCAGACAGTGGACTGGAGCACCACGCTGGTCATCCCCATCCCGCGCTACGGTACGACCTACCAGGAAGTTCCTGTCGATGGTGTAACCGGCACGCTGATCGTGCAGGAGCTAGAAGACCATGCCAACCAATACCTGCTGATCTGGGTCAAAGACGGCATTCTATACTCCCTCACCGGACCTGGAAACGGCAGCTCATCTGTGCGGATTGCTAACTCACTGAATTAATGATCTAATAGGGAGTATTAATCCTTCGGGGCCAGGGCTGTATTCCTGGCCCTGGCCACGTGTTTTCAGGGAACAGGATGACACTGACGCCTGCCATCGAAACAAAGGGACTGCGGAAAGTATTCGGCGAAAAAGTCGCCGTCGCCAACCTCTCGCTGACCGTCGAGCGAGGGGAAGTTTTTGGCTTTTTAGGGCCAAATGGAGCTGGCAAGACCACTGCTGTAAAAATGCTCTTGGGTTTGATCCAGCCCAGCGGAGGGAGAGCGAGCCTGTTGGGAGAGCCTCTCGGCAGCCACCCGACCCGCGCCAGGGTGGGCTTTCTCCCCGAGCATTTCCGC
Organism: Chloroflexota bacterium; assembly: GCA_032124675.1. GTDB lineage: Bacteria > Chloroflexota > Anaerolineae > Anaerolineales > UBA4823 > JAQBDA01. Next base: position 26,537 of record JAQBDA010000084.1, on the reverse strand, counting down.
TTTCACGATTGGCTGACAGCCAGCGAATTCCTCCAGCTGCACGCTGACCTGTACCATATGCCTCAAGAGACCAGCGCCAGGCGTATCCCAGAGCTCCTGGAGCTTATCGGGCTTGCACCTCACGCAGCGAAAAGGCTGCGCCAGTTCTCCAAGGGCATGCTTCAGCGCATCGGGTTAGGACAGGCATTGCTGAATAAACCGGAGCTGGTCATCCTGGATGAGCCGACATCTGGTCTCGATCCGGTGGGTCGCCGCCTGGTGCGGGATATCATCCACAAACTGCGCCAGGAGGGGACTACCGTCTTCCTCAACTCGCACCTGCTCAGCGAAGTGGAAATCACATGCGACAGGGTGGCTTTCATCAAGTTCGGAGAAGTACTGCAGATCAGCCCGCTGCAAACGCTAGTCGAAGGCGAGCTGAGCGTGGAGATCCGCGCCCGCCCCCTGAGCCCAGAGGTGATTGCCCACCTGTCTCGCTGGAGCACCAATGTCCGTGCAGACGGTGAGCACCTCAACCTGACCGTATCCAGTGAGTCCGTTATCCCCGCCATCAATCAGATGCTGGTTGAGAACGGCGTAGAAGTGTACGCCATCCGCCCGCAGAGGATCTCGCTGGAGGATCTGTTCATCGAGATTGTGGGAACGGATGGGGGTTTGTAACGATGAGCACCTTCACAATTGCCCGGCTGACCTTTCGTGAAGCCGCTCGGCGTTGGATATTATGGGTGGCACTGCTGCTCGGCATCCTCTTTCTGCTGATATACGGAATCGGTTTCAATGAGATCCAGAAAGATATCACAAGACAGGCGAGCGGTGGCGCTCTGCTGGAATTCAGCGAGATCTATAACTTCCTGTTGATGGCGGGCCTATATGCAGTCAATTTCCTGACCATTATGATGGCTGTGCTCACTTCGGTGGATACACTTTCCGGTGAGATCGCCTCCGGGACGATCCATACGCTGGTGAGCAAACCCCTTCAGCGCTGGGAGATCGTGCTGGGCAAGTTCATCGGCTTTGCCGGCATGCTGCTGCTGTACCTGCTATTGATGGGTGGTGGCGTATTGGCTGTGGTTTATCTGCTGACCGGCTATACCGCCCCCAACCCCCTTGCAGGGCTGGCTTTGATGGCTCTCAATGCCCTGGTGCTGCTCAGTGTTTCACTCCTGGGCGGCTCCTTGCTGTCGACCCTGGCAAACGGGGTGCTTGTCTTCGGGCTCTACGGCGTGGCTTTTATCGGCGGCTGGATCGAGCAGTTCGGCTCCCTGCTGCGCAACCAGACGGCGATAAATATCGGCGTCCTGAGCAGCCTGATCATGCCCAGCGAAGCATTATGGAAGCGAGCCGCGTATGAGATGCAGTCACCGCTGGTCGCTGCACTGGGGTTCTCGCCATTTACATCGAATACCGTTCCCAGCCCGATCATGCTCGTCTACGCCGGCCTGTATCTGCTGGTCGTGCTCTACCTGGCGGTATTGTTTTTCAGCCGGCGAGATCTGTAGCAATGCTCTCTCCAACCCGTGTATCTCTCCAGTTTTTAATCTTCCCATCTTGAGCGCAGCAGCAGATTCCCTGCTGGTATGAACGATCTATCATCACATCCTAATTGTTCTGGATTGCCCAAACATTATATAATTGGTGATATTTATCGGTGATGGGGTAATCTTCCCTATCCCTATAAGCACAATTCACCTTCAATTCTGCCGCTCGAATGGATCATGAAATCTGTTCCCAGAGATTATCCGTATTAAACGATACAGCATACGGCTGGCTTTATTAACTATCAGCTCGTAGGCAACCATATCCGGCGATGATGCGACTACACAAATATAAATCCCCTCTTCAGCAACTGCACCTGCGTTGGGCCGCAACCGCCCTGCTCTGGGCGCTGTTGCTGGCGCTGGGTTGCCGGATGCTGGCTGTGGAATGGCAGGTCACGCACGCCCGGCAGTGGCTGCTGCAGGCTGGCATCGGGTGCATCTACTTGCTGGTGCTGCTGCGAGGCGCCCTGGATTACAACTACCGCACCGGGGAGAGCCACCTCCTGCCGGTATTTGGGGCCGGGAACGTCATGACATTGCTGCGAGGGGGTCTTATCGCAGCCTTGCTCGGATTCCTATTGCAGCCCTCGCCGGAGGGGTGGCTGGCATGGCTGCCAGCAGCATTGTACACACTGGCGTGTCTGGCAGATTTCCTGGATGGGTATCTGGCGCGCGTGACAAACCATGCCACCCGGATGGGTGAGATGCTGGATATGAACATCGATGGCCTGGGTGTGCTGGCTGCATCCTTTCTGGCGATCCAATACGGGCAAGTCCCGGTCTGGTATCTGCTGGTTGCACTGGCACGCTATATCTTTCTGGGCGGCGTTTGGCTTCGCAAACGGCTGGAAAAACCAGTTTACGACCTTCAGCCCAGTGTCCGCCGGCGTGCATTTGCCGGTGTCCAGATGGGATTCCTGTTTTTTATCCTGATGCCGGTATTCTCACCGCCGGGAACACATATTGCCGCTGCCCTATTCGCCATCCCGTTCCTGGCTGGTTTCTTGTTCGACTGGCTGGCGGTCAGCGGTTTCGTGGTGCAGGCACCCACCAGACGGGCTGAACAAAAACTCCATCTGCCAGCCCTGCAATCATTCACCTTCCATTGGCTGCCCGTGGGTTTACGCCTGCTGGTGGCTGTCCTATCCATCTACCAGCTGGGAGAATTCCTGCTGGCGTCTCTGGGTTCTGGCGGACCAGTTTCTGCATCACAGGTCTTGAGTGTAGATGCGGGGCAGCTGGTCGTCCTGGCGCATGGGGTTGTGATCTTTCTGCTGACCATGGGCGCTGGCGGGCGGGTCGCCGCTGTTGCCGGTCTGTGCCTGTTAGGAATCCAGCAGTTCTATACCAGCCTGACGCCTCTCCAGATCGTACTGGCTGCTGCATATACAGCTATCCTCTACCTCGGAACCGGCCCGTATTCCTTATGGAAGCCTGAAGAACGGTTGATCTATCGGCGAGCAGGAGAGCAGACATCATGAAGCACAGACGGCAGATAAAACTGCGCTACTTGATCTGGCTGTTGGCTCTACTGGCTCTGTGGTGGGTATTGCGCAGCGTACCGTTTGATGTTATCTGGAGCACTATAAGCGGTATGGCGCTGTGGCAGATATTCGTCCTGATCGGATTGAACGCAATCATCCTGCTGCTGTTCACCAGCCGTTGGTGGCTTGTTCTGCACAGCCTGGGCTACCGGTTAAATATCATCTCCCTGGTGAGCTATCGTTTGGCTGGTTTCGGTGTCAGCTATTTCACCCCCGGACCGCAGTTCGGCGGCGAGCCGCTTCAGGTCCACCTGACCAGCAGTAAGCATAATGTGCCCACACCGGCAGCTGTTGCAGCGGTTTCACTGGATAAGCTTATGGAGCTGCTGACAAATTTCTCTTTTATACTGGTCGGTGCCGTTGTCGTGCTGCGCAGCAGGGTTTTCGCCAGTGAATTCTCGCTGCCCACCCTGGCGATAACAGCTGTCCTGTTCTTGCTGCCTGCAGCTTACCTTTTGGGCATTTCAACCGGTCGCAAACCGTTAACATGGCTGGCGGAGCGAGCACCCGCCCGCCTTACGGTTCACCGGCATTATAAGAAAACCGCCCAGAACCTGTCCGCTTCTGAAGCACAGCTGGTTTCGTTCTTCCAGCAGAAACCACTGGCACTCATACCGATCTTATCAATTTCAGCATTGACCTGGCTGCTCATCATTGCAGAGTACAGGCTGATGATATATTTCCTGGGCGAGACCCTGACCGGCATCCAGGTGATCAGCCTGCTGACCGCTGCCCGCATTGCCTTCCTGCTGCCATCCCCGGGCGGACTGGGCACACTGGAGGCCAGCCAGGTTCTGGTGATGAACGCCTTTGGCCTGAGTCCCGTATTGGCAGTCAGTGCCAGCCTGCTGATTCGGGGGCGCGATATTGCCCTGGGAAGCCTCGGTCTGTGGATAGGCGCAGTCCTCACACAGCGCCAGGCGACTGCCAACCTGCCATCTCAGGCAGGAGACTGATATCGAAGATACTAATAGGAGGATATCCAATGAATGGGACAGCCCAAAAACTTACCGGACTACAGATTGGGATCATTATCCTGACGATTGCCACAGCCGCCATCCACTTCTTCGTGGCTTTTATCTTCCCGCCGATGAGGACGCTGTTCATCCTGAATGGGTTGGGATACCTGGCACTGCTGGCGGCATACTTCTTGCCTCAAGTCTCCAGCTACCGCGGCATCGTCCGCTGGCTGCTGATTGGGTTTGCCGCCGTCACCATCATTGGCTTTTTTGCTGTCAATGGAATCAAAGCAGACCCACTCGGCTGGGCTACCAAAGTGATAGAGATCGCCTTGATCGTTCTGCTGTGGATGGATGGAAGGAGGTAACCTGCCAGCCCTGGTAAGCCAGCGTGTGAGATAATCAGCCCACTAACGGATAAGGACCAAGCCGGGAAAGATTGTAGAACTATGGACAAGCTAAAGATCGAACAGATGGAATGCGCCCGCATCCCTACCGAATTCGGTGAGTACCGTTTATGCCTTTACAGGAACAACCAGGATGAAAAGGACCATCTCGCACTGGTGTACGGCGATGTAGAAGGAAAAAACGGTGTGCTGGTACGGGTGCACTCAGAGTGTTTCACCGGCGATGTGCTAGGCTCCCGTCGCTGTGATTGTGGTGAGCAGCTGCAGCAGGCCATGCAGCGAATTGCAGAGGCAGGATCTGGAGTGATCGTGTATCTTCGCCAGGAGGGGCGTGGAATCGGTCTGTTAGATAAGCTGCGCGCGTATAATTTACAGGACCTGGGATATGATACAGTAGAGGCCAACCTGGCCCTGGGGCACGGTGCCGATGAACGCGACTATTCGATTGCCGCATTGATCTTAAACGACCTGGGAGTGCGCTCGGCGCGCATATTGACCAACAACCCGGAGAAAATAGCCTGCCTGAAGGCATCCGGTTTTTCAGTTACCGAAAGGATCGCGCTGGAAGGCGCGGTGTACGACGATAATGCTTACTATTTGTTCACCAAAGCCCAGCGCATGAATCACCTGCTTGACCTTGTCCCGCTGCCCGTCCGCGCACCCCATAGAAACGGGAACGGAAAGAATGGTTCCCATCCCAGCATGGCTGTCTGAAGCCAGCCAGTTCAGCCGGCGTTATGGACGCCCGCTCGTCACTCTAAGCTACGCCCAGAGCCTGGACGGCTGCATCAGTGCGCGCCGCGGTGCCCCCACCTCGATCAGCGGCCCAGCAGCAATGAAGCTAACCCACCAGCTGCGGGCTGCGCACGATGCGATCCTGGTCGGCATTGGCACAGCCCTGGCAGACGACCCACAACTGAGTGTGCGTCTGGTGGAGGGAAAAAACCCTCAACCGGTAGTGTTAGACAGCCATCTGCGTTTACCGGAGGTTGCCCGTCTCTTACAGGGCGATCCCCAACCATGGATCGCCACTGCTCAGACCTCCCTTCACCAGCCAGACGAACCTCCATCTCACCAGCCAAAAGCCGCCGCCCTGCAGGCGCAAGGCGCCCAACTGCTGCCCACCCCTGTCGATGACCGGGGAGGGCTATCCCTGAAAGCCTTGCTGCAAACCCTGGCGGGACGGGGCATCACCAGCCTGATGGTCGAAGGGGGTGCACGGGTCATTACCAGCTTCCTGCTGCAGAACCTGGTGGACCAGGTCGTACTGACAATAGCACCTATACTCCTGGGCGGATTGCCCGCCGTTGAGCGATCTCTTGAGCATGCAAATAATGAGCATGACAATCCTCCCGATACCCAGCAGGTACTCGCACGCCTGCAAGAAATGGGGTATGATCGGTTGGGTCAGGACCTGATTGTCTGGGGTAAATTGAGATAGCCCATGAAACGCCAATCGCTCTACTTCACAGCTCCCGGGTGCGTATCCATACACCAGGAAGAACTGCCCCCGCCTGATCCCGGTCAGGTTGTGGTGCAAACCATCCTCTCAGCTATCAGCCCCGGCAGCGAACTGCTCTTTTACCGCGGACAGCAACCGCCAGATATCCCCATTGATGCGTCCATCCCTGCTCTGCAGCACAATACTGGCTATCCCATGAAATACGGCTATTCCCTGGTGGGACGGGTGGTCGAGCTGGGTTCAGCTGTAGATCCCGTCTGGCAAGACCGGATTGTATTTGGTTTCCACCCCCATGAGAGTCACTTTACCTCCATGCCCGGCGATCTCATGCCGCTGCCTCCAGGGATTTCGCTGGAGGATGCAGTGTTCCTGCCCAACATGGAGACCGCCGTCAACCTTGCCATGGACGGCGCGCCGCTGCTCGGCGAGAACGTGGTGGTCTTCGGACAGGGAGTGGTAGGCCTGCTGACAGCTGCCATGTTAGCTCGCTTCCCGCTGAACCGCCTGGTAACGCTGGACCGCTTCGGCAACCGCCGCCAGGCCTCAATCGAGATGGGCGTACATTCCAGTCTTGATCCTGAAGACGACCAGCAGTTGAATGCCATCCTCCCCGCGGGTGCAGACCTGACCTACGAGCTTAGCGGGTCGCCAGCAGCGCTGGACCAGGCGATCGCCGCCACCGGCTATGCCGGGAGGGTGGTGGTCGGCTCCTGGTACGGGGACAAACAAGCCCATCTGGATCTTGGCGGCAGCTTTCATCGCAGCCGCATCCGATTGCTCAGCAGCCAGGTGAGCACAATTGCACCCGGCTTGAGCGCTCGCTGGACGAAAGAACGCCGCTTCGATGTCACCTGGCAGATGCTGCAGGCGATCCATCCTGCGCGCCTGATTACCCACAGCATGCCTCTGCAGATGGCAGACGCGGCCTATCAACAGCTGGACCAGGAACCAGATAAAACCATCCAGATTATTTTTACCTACGAGACCTAAGGGAGGGTTATCAGGCATGTACCGTGTAGCTGTTGTCAAGGATTTTATCGCCCAACACTACCTGATTGGAGGGGATTGGGGGGCAGAGAATGAGCTCCACTCACACCACTACCAGATCGAGCTACTCCTGGAGGGCAAAGAACTTGACCAGCATGGCTATCTGGTCGATATTGTGGACATAGACCAAGCATTAGACGCCTTGACCGGACACTACCGCGACCGCACGCTCAACGATTTTCCGGAGTTCGCGGGAGTGAACCCCAGCATCGAACGCTTTGCGCGTATCTTGTGCCAGTCCTTGGCGGCGCACATCCAGGCTCCCTACCTGGCAGCGATCACGGTCAAGCTGTGGGAAAACATCGTCGCCTGGGCATCTTACCGGATCGAGATCGAACAAGGCTGAGAATGCGGGTTGGCCTGCTGATCTACGACAGCCTGGATTCAGTCTCCGGTGGCTATTTATATGATCGCATGCTTGTGGACTATCTGCGCCGCCAGGGCGATGAGGTGGAGATCATTTCTATACCCCGGCACAGCTACCCCCTCCAGCTTGCAGATAATCTCTCCCCTGCTCTCAGCAGGCGTCTCAAGCAGGCAAACCTCGACCTGGTACTCCAGGATGAGCTGAATCACCCTTCGGTATTCTGGCTCAATCAGCGCAGCAACCGGATGGTGGCAGACCTGGCCAGAGCAAAGGTGGTCAGCATTGTCCACCATCTGCGCGTCAGCGAAGACCACCCCAGCTGGCAGATGAGACTGTTTCGCCGGGTGGAAAGCCGCTATCTTCGTTCGGTCGACGGTTTCATATTCAACAGCCAGACCACCCGGCAGACAGTCGAGAGGTTCGCCGGCAGCCAGGCGCCTTCGTTGGTTGCCTATCCGGCTGGAGACCGTTTCCAATCGGATATCTCCCGAGAGGAGATCGTCAGTCGCACCCACCAGGACGGCCAGCTTAGGCTGCTCTTTGTGGGGAACATCATCCCGCGTAAAGGGCTGCACACCCTGCTGGGGGCTGTGCAGCAGTTACCCGGGGAAATCGCCACCTTGACCGTAGTCGGCGCTCCAACCATAAACCGGAGCTACAGCAATGCGATCTTCAAGCAGGTCGCCGAGAGCAATCTGCAATCCCGGGTGAGATTCCTGGGTCCATTGAATTACGAGGGTCTGGCAGACCAGTACAGGGCGCATCACATCCTGGTGGTACCTTCCAGCTACGAGGGATTCGGGATTGTATACCTGGAGGGGATGAGCTTCGGTTTGCCGGCAGTGGGCAGCACCGACGGCGGCGCCGGGGAGGTCATCTCTCACGGAGAGAATGGTTTTCTGGTAGCTCCCGGCGACCATAGCCAGCTGAACAGCCTATTAGTAGACCTCCACCGGGATCGCAGCAAGCTGGCTCAGATGAGCCTGGCAGCGCGCCAGCGCTTTCTCGAGCACCCTACATGGGAAGAGACTTGCGCGGCTATTCACATCTTTTTGAAAAACATAGCAAACCGCCGGGTGAATACAGAGCAGCGCGCTAAATCTCCTATCCCGCAGCGGACTACTGAGAACGGCGACCCATGACCGAACCCGCAAATTACTCGTTCACCCGCTACCTTTCAGCCAAGAAGAGCGTCGACGACCGGGCACTCAACCGCTATGTGTGGGAGCAGCTGGCAAACGCCCTCCCCCCTCCAAACCATGATAAACCGCTGCGAGTGTTGGAAGCTGGCGCAGGCATCGGCACGATGGTCGAACGCGCCCTGGATTGGGACCTGCTGAGTTTTGCCCGCTATACTGCCATCGACAACCAGGAAGATAACCTCCGGATGGCTCACCAAAGGCTCACCCGCTGGGCGCACTCCAGGGACATGCGCTTAGATTCTGCCGCGGACGTTCTGACGCTGGCAGACAACCAGCACCAGGTTGACATCAGCTTTGTAACCGCAGACGTTTTGGAGTACACCACCCGCTCTAATGTATTAAATCGCTGGGACCTGCTGCTTGCACATGCTTTTCTCGACCTGATCGATGTCCCTTCCGCCCTAACCGGTCTGCTGGCAGTTCTGGCACCAGGTGGGGCATTTTACTTCAGTCTCAACTTCGATGGCCTGACACTGTTCGAACCAGCCATCGACCCACAATGGGACGAAACGATCCAGCACCTGTACCATCGAACGATGGATGAACGGCAGACTGCAGGCAAGCCCTCCGGGGACAGCCGCACCGGTCGGCACTTATTCAGCCACCTGGAGCGTGCTGGAGCAAAGGTGCTGGCAGCTGGCGCTTCGGATTGGGTCGTCCATCCCCATGGAGGCGGATACCCTGCCGATGAGGCCTATTTCCTGCACTTTATCATACACACCATCTATTTGGCGCTGGCAGGTCACCCCGAGCTGGACCAGGAAAGGCTGGTGAGCTGGACAACACAGCGGCACGCTCAAATCGAGCGGGGAGAACTAGTTTACATTGCCCATCAACTGGATATCTTTGGAAAACAGAGTACGTAACCATCTGGAAGGACGGGGGGGTGAACGTTATCTGAGGTAAAATGTAGCCTGAAACCTGCGCTAAACGGAGTCCACATTTGAACAGATCGATGAAAGATTACCGCTTTTTAATCGCGGTCGCCGGGACGGTCTACATCCTGGATCAGGTAACGAAATTGATCGTACGCTCCAATATCGCCCTGGGTGACATCTGGTCACCCTGGCCCTGGTTGACCAAATATGCCCGCATTGCCCATATAAAAAATACCGGAGCAGCCTTCGGTATGCTGCCCAGCTTCAGCGATGTCATCACGATTATTTCGATCTTTGTCATCATTGCCATTCTGTATTATTTCCCCCGTCTGCCGCATGACCAATGGCTTCTGCGGCTGGCTCTGGGTTTGCAGATGGGCGGAGCGTTGGGAAACCTGACTGACCGTTTGCGGCAAGGCTATGTGACCGATTTTATATCAGTATGGAGATTCCCGGTCTTTAACATTGCGGATGCCAGCATCTCCATTGGGGTAGCGATCCTCATTATCAGCATGTGGTTCCAGGAACAAGACAAACAGCCCTCTGAGCCATCGCAGCCAGCCGAACATTCCTCAGAAGCCGCCAGCAGCCACTTACCAGAGGATGTACCGGGTGAGTGAACGCCAGATTGAGCTGGTATATGATGGCAAAGAACCCCTACGGCTGGACAAATATCTGGTCAATCGTCTGCCGGAATTCTCTCGCACCCGCTTGCAGGGATTGATCAAGGACGGCTTCGTCACCGTCAATGCAACAACCGCGTCCAAATCCGGTATGATGCTGGAGAAGCAGGATGTGGTCCGGATGCACATCCCGGCAGCCCAGCCCAGCACGCTCCAGCCCGAGCCGATCCCCCTGGATGTGGTATATGAGGACGGCGACATGATGGTGGTAAACAAGCCGGCCGGGATGGTAGTGCATCCCTCGGCGGGGCATGACAGCGGCACCCTGGTACACGCCGCGCTGGCTCACGCCCCAGAAATGGAGGGCATCAGCGGCGATATCCGGCCCGGTGTGGTACACCGGCTGGACAAGAACACCTCCGGCCTGATCTTGTTGGCCAAAAACGACCGCACGCAACGCTGGCTTCAAGACCAATTCCGCGGCCGCAAAGTCGACAAGGTATATCTGGCACTGGTAGACGGGCATCCACCCACTCCGACCGGGCGCATCGAAGCTTCGATTGGACGGGACCCCCGGCAGCGCAGGCAGATGGCGGTCGTCTCAGCGAACAAAGGGCGCGAGGCGGTATCCACATATCTCACCCTGGAGACTTTCCCCTCCCACACCCTGTTGGAACTGCATCCCATAACCGGAAGAACGCACCAGATCCGCCTACACCTGAGCTTTATCGGCTGCCCGGTGACGGGAGATACAGTTTATGGGCGCAAGAGAGCCTCAATGCCGCTTGACCGGCATTTCTTGCACGCAACCAGCCTGACCATCCAGCTGCCGGGAGAAAGCCAGCCGCAAAAGTTCCAGGCACCGCTGCCAGCTGAGCTGGAGCAGGTCCTTCAGAAACTCAGGGCGGTTTCACAGCCGTATTAATCTACCGAGGCGTTCATGCTCAGCTTTAACACAAATGGAGATCATAGATATGGAGTATATTGACCTTCGTTCCGATACAGTCACCCATCCCACACCCGCCATGCGAGAAGCCATGTACCGGGCTGTAGTCGGCGACGACGTGTACGGCGACGATCCCACAGTGAACCAGCTGCAAGAGATGGCTGCCGACATGCTCGGTAAAGAAGCCGCACTTTTTGTGACATCAGGAACCATGGGCAACCTGGCAGCAATACTCGCCCACTGTGGGCGAGGTGATGAGGCCATCCTGGGCGACAAGTCGCATACTTTTCTGTTCGAGGCGGGGGGCATATCCGCTTTAGGCGGTGTGCACTCATGCCAGCTCGCCAACCAGCCGGATGGCACGCTGCACCTGGGGGACATCCAGGCTGCCATCCGCAGCGACGATGAACACCAACCTGTCACACGGCTGATCGTTCTGGAGAACACCCACAACCGCTGTGGCGGTGTCCCCCTGGATGTGAATTACGTCCAGGCGGTCACTGCGGTTGCCAGAGATCACAATCTGATCTTGCATTTGGACGGCGCCCGCATATTCAACGCCGCAGCAGCCCATAATCTAAGCGCCAGAGAGCTGGCGGAGCCAGCCGACTCGGTCACGTTTTGCCTCAGCAAGGCACTTTGTGCGCCGGTTGGATCGGTGCTGTGCGGCTCGCACGATTTCATACGGCGCGCCCATCGCATCCGCAAACAGCTCGGTGGCGGGATGCGCCAGGCGGGTGTCCTGGCGGCTGCCGGTATCGTCGCCCTGGAGACGATGGTGGAGCGCCTCAGAGAAGATCACCTCCGGGCACAGCGCCTGGCGCAAGGGCTGTCTTCCATTCCTGGGTTGGTGCTTGATCCAGGTACCCCTGCGACTAATATGATATTTTGCCAGCTGGGCGAGGATATACGCCTGAACGCCCAAGATGTGGTCTCCGCTCTGAAGGGGCGTGGGATCCTGGTTGGGGCAGTGGGGACAAGGCGCTTCCGCCTGGTCACACATTACTGGATCGATGACAGGGGTGTGGAACAGGCGGTATCCGCGTTCAGAGAAGTGCTGATCAATTCTGATCGCTACACAGAAACTGCTTTGAACTGGCAGCGGGGTTGAAAATTGTGCCGCAAACACCGCCCATGTTATAATAATCTGCGTGCCGCTCGGGCGGGGTAGCATATTATTTAATGGTTATATTGCAAAACGGCGCTAGACTTTGGGAGATACAATGATAGAACATCTGACCCTGGAGCAGATCGACCAGACAGCTGGTGTGATTCGGTCTCGCATTTCCATCGAGCCACGGATCGGGATTATCCTCGGATCAGGTCTCGGACCGCTTGCCGATGGTGTGGAAAACCCGACCATGATTCCTTACCAGGAACTGCCTCTCTGGCCTGTCTCTACCGTCACAGGTCATCACGGGCGGCTGGTGATCGGCACCCTGGAAGACACTCCGGTTATCGTCATGCAAGGGAGAGCACATTACTACGAAGGATACAGCATGCCGCAAGTGGGCTTGCCGGTTCGGGTGATGCAGAGACTGGGTGCGAACATCTTGATCGTAACCAATGCCGCAGGGGCGGTCCACCCTGATTTCACCCCCGGTGACCTGATGCTGATCACCGATCACCTGAACTTGATCGGCATGGCAGGCAATTCTCCTTTGCGGGGAGCCAATCTGGATGAATTCGGTCCGCGCTTTCCTGACATGAGCCGCTCTTATGACCGTGAGCTGTGCGAGCTGGCGCGCAGCGTTGCCGCGCAGCACCAGATCCGGCTGAACGAAGGCATCTACGTCTGCCTGGCAGGGCCATCTTTTGAGACACCCGCCGATCTGCGCTTTCTGCGTGCCATCGGCGCCGATGCGGTTGGTATGTCCACCGTGCCTGAAGTGACTGTTGCCCGACATGGTGATATGCGGGTGCTGGGGATCTCGGGCATCAGCAATAAAGCCAACCTGGATGGGAATACGATCACCACCCATGAGGAAGTATTAGAAGCTGGAGAGGTGATCGTACCAAAGCTTATTACACTCATCCAGGGCGTGCTGCGCCGATTATAGATTTACCGGTACAGCGAAGATTTTGGTGATGTTGACTCTGATCAGCAAGCCTTATAATCCCCTACGAGCAATTTTCATAACTCCGCTATGGAAGAAGCGCTCCGCTTTTTTAGAGCCTATGAAATATGGGTATATCTGCTTCTGAGTTTAGGGGGATTAATTTATGTACGCAGATTTCTGCTCGCCTGGCAGGAGCTGCGCGGCGCAGCCTTTGGGCTGGAACGCGACAGCGCCCAGGGGCGGCTCAACCAGGCGGCCGCAATGCTGGTGTTATTACTGACGATGGCAATTGCTGAGTTCGTTCTGGTCTCGTTCGTTGCACCAACCGTTCCCGGGGCAGTCCCCTTGCTTACGCCGACCCTGGATTTACTGGCAACCCCAACGACCACTCTGCCGCCCAGCACGCTGCAGCCCGGCGAAACGCTGCTGCCTGGCGCTGCAACCATCACTCCTACCATCGACTTTACTGGCAGCGGCTGCATCCCCGATCAAATATTTATATCTTATCCACATGAAGGCGACGAGATCAGCGGTGCAGTTGAGATCACCGGTACTGTGGATATCCCCGATTTCGGGTTCTATAAACTGGAGATGAAGCGCCCCGAGGAGAGCACCTGGCTGACAATCCTGGCAGGCAACCAGGTGCGGCGCGGGGAAACGCTGGGCATATGGAATACCAGTCTGCTCCCGCCAGGATACCACCAGCTCGGTCTGGTGGTGACGGACAACCAAGGCAAGATCCATTCTCCCTGCATCACCCAGGTTCGTGTGACCAACCCTGAGGTAGCCCCATAACGCAATGATTGGAGTGATATGCCCGAAATAGAAATTCGACCTGCAATCGCCACAGACATCCCCACACTGATGGCGATCGACCATACCTACTCGAGCGACTTTGTCTGGCAGATGGAGATCCAGACGGAAGAAAAGAGCATCGGTGTCAATCTCCGTGAGATCCGGCTGCCGCGCTCCGTGCGTGTTGAATACCCGCGACCCGCCCACTCCCTGGGAGATGATTGGACGCGCAGGTCTGGACTGCTGGTATCTGTGCTGGATTCAGAGGTTGTGGGTTATATCAGTCTCATGCTCGATATCGCCCCAATCACGACCTGGGTGACCGACCTGGCAGTAATTCGCCGTATTCGCCGGCAAGGTATCGGCAGCGCCCTGGTTCTGGCTGCACAGGAATGGGGCGAACAGCATAATACACGCCGTATCGTGCTGGAGCTGCAGCCCAAAAACCATTCCGCCATCCTCATGGCGCAGAAATTAGGCTTTACGTTTTGTGGTTATAACGACCGTTATTATGCCAACCACGACATCGGGCTGTTCTTTGCAAAATCGCTGCGTTGAGTAATAACTTCGACAGAATTAATGTACACCACAGTTATTAACAGCTTACAAACATTAAACCAGCTGCTCACGGCAGGGATCGCAATTACTGCTTTCTCCTTGCTCTTATACGCGCTGACCTTCAACCTGCGCGACCGTGTTGCCCGTTCGTTCGCCCTCATCTTGGTATGTGTGGTTATCGTCTTCGTTGCCGACGCAATTGGTTCGACAAGCTCAACCCCGCCGGAATTGGAGTTCTGGCTGAGGATACAGTGGCTAGGGATTGTATTCTTACCCGCCGTCTACCTGCACTTCTCGGATGCGATCCTGGCGACGACAGGCCGTCCATCCCGCGGCAGGCGGCGCCTGGCGGTACGGCTGCTGTATATCCTCTCTTTCTTCTTCCTGCTGGCACTCCCAATCTCCCTGCTGGTCGGTCCGCTGATCGAAGACGCCCAGCCTGCTCCCCACCTGGCACGCACCAGCCTGACCCTGGTCTTTACCCTATATTATCTGCTGGTTATGGCATGGGCGTGGATCAACTTGCTGCGCGCTTACCGGCGCACAGTGACCAGCACCAGCCAGAGGCGCATGGGCTACCTGCTGGTTGGCTCCCTTGCACCTGCCCTTGGCTCCTATCCTTATCTGCTGTTCGGTTCACTGCTGGCCCAGGAACATCAAGTGCTTTTCTGGCTGGCAGCCACGATGAGCAACATCCTGGTTTCTATACTGCTGGTCGTGATGGCTTATGCTGTGGCTTTCTTCGGTGTCGCCTGGCCAGACCGGGTGGTGAAACGCAGGTTGTTCAAATGGCTGATGCGCGGGCCGGTGACCGCCTCCACTGTGCTGGCGATAACCACCCTGGTACGGCGTACCGGGCAGCGTCATGGTCTGGAGACTTCCGCAATAGTCCCCGTGATCATGGTGTTTACGATCCTGATTATGGAATACACGATCACGCTGGCTGCACCGGTATGGGAACGATGGCTGTTTCATGGAGGAGACCGGAAAGATATTGACCTGCTGCAGCGTTTGGAAGAACGTTTATTAACCACCGGTGACCTGCGCCAATTCCTGGAGTCGATCCTGGCTGCTGTATGTGACCTGAGCCAGGCAGCAACAGGCTTTATCGTCGCCCTGGGGGAGCAAGGAATGGACTTGATCGTCACGATTGGGAGTATCAAAGTCCCAGAAAGAGAGGATTTATCGGACAATTTACTCGAACAGGTCTCACAAAACGGCACCAACCCCAGGATGTTTGCCTGGGGGGATTACTGGCTGGTACCATTAATCCAGCAGGATGATACAGAAGCTATAGAGCTGTTGGGCTTAATGGGTGTAACCAGGGAGCCAGGTCACACGTACGTCGAGGGGCAGAATGAACTGCTCGAGATTCTCGCCCAACGTGCTGCACTGGCACTGGAAGATCGCCGAACACAACATCTCGTCTTTACATCGCTGGAAGCCCTGACACCGGAAGTCGAATTAATCCAGAGCCTGCGCGCCGCAGCGCGTTTTGAGGGCAGCAATTCATTAGCCCAGGTCCTGACCCAGCCTGCTGCCGATATCGTGAAATCAGATTTCTCCCAATGGGTGAAAGATGCGCTGACTCACTATTGGGGCGGCCCTAAGCTGACCGAGAGTCCTTTGTTGAGGCTGCGCATTGTTCAGCACGCTCTGGATGAACACGATGGCAACCCGACGAACGCTCTGCGCGCCATCTTAAGAGAGGGCATTGATCAGACTCGCCCGGAGGGCGAGAGAAGATTTACAGCCGATTGGATACTGTATAACATTCTAGAGATGAAATTTCTCGAGGGCAGGAAAGTCCGCGAGGTGGCAAGGAGGCTGGCAGTTTCCGAAGCGGACCTTTACCGCAAGCAGCGCGTTGCGATTGAAGCTGTCGCCAGCGCCATCCTCGAAATGGAACAGCAGGCGATCATGGAAAGATCATAGGCGTAATCTCGGAATCCACTTAACAACCATTTTGAAAAAGGTGGGCTTAATGGTGAACAAACAATACAATAACCTATACAAAGAGATGGATGGGGGGCCACCACCTCTGGACGAGTCGTGGTGGGAAGCCGTATTAGCTGAGGACAAAGAACACTCACCCCCACCGCAAACGCATGCTTCCAGCAGTGTGCAGCCGCTGGGAAAAAAAGCAGCCGCTCATCCTGCACCGGATGCACCCTGGGTCGACTGGGAGCTGGCCGAAGCGCTATTTTCGGATGACAGTGTCTGCCATTTGCAGGTGACCGGCTATAACCGGGGAGGGCTGCTCGTCAGTTCCGAGGGGCTGCAGGGCTTCGTGCCGGTGTCCCACCTGGTGGAGCTGACCGGAGATAGGATCGACGAATCTGTGGAGGACTGGGCAGAAACATACACCGGTCGAGCGCTTAAGCTGAAGATCATCGAGTGCGATCGAGAGCGCGGCCGGGTTGTTTTCTCAGAGCGAGCCGCGCTGGCGGAATCTGGCAGCCGCAACCAGCTCTTGCAGCAACTGCGTGCAGGGATTTGCGTCACCGGGGCAGTGACGAATATTACTGACTTTGGCGTATTTGTCGATCTGGGAGGTGTAGAAGGGCTGATCCATGTATCTGAAATCTCCTGGGGCAGAGTACGCCACCCATCCGATGTCGTCGATTATGGTGAGCAGCTGAGTGTGCACGTTATCAACGTAGACCAGGAGCGATCTCGCGTTGCCCTAAGCCTGAAAAGACTCCACCCCAACCCTTGGGAAACCGCCGAGAGCCGCTACCATCCAGGTCTCGTCACTGAAGCGGTGATAACCAGCATCGTCCCATTCGGTGCTTTTGCACGCCTGGAGGAAGGGCTGGATGGGCTGATCCACATCTCAGAGGTTTACCAGGACAGCGAAAACGCATCCCTGGATGAGATGTTCTTCGAAGGGCAAAAGGTCCAGGTGCGCGTCCTGCACGTCGACGCTGCCAACCAGCGCTTAGGACTCAGTACGAACATCGAAGCATAATGTGAGATGAAACCCGGATGGGCTGCCTGGCTAATCGGCTTTAGCGTCATCCTCAGCCTGCTGGCTGCTGGAATCCTCTATTTATCGAGCAGCAAACCAAGAGGCGAGCCCATCCGGCTTAGCCCGCTGCCCACCTCCCAGCCGCTGGTCGTGCAGGTCGGTGGGGCTGTCGTCCAACCGGGTGTGTACCAGCTTGCCGTCGGCAGCCGAGTGCAAGATGCCATCCTTGCAGCCGGCGGGCTGCTGCCCGCAGCGAATATCGAGCTGATCAACCAGGCTGCTCCTCTGCAGGACGGTCAGCTGGTGTGGGTGCCGTATATCGAGACGGCACCGGCAGCCGCCCCTACAAGCGCCGCTGACCAGACACAGAGGCAGCCAGAGCGAGCGCTAACTGCAACCCCCAGCTTCCCCATTAACCTGAATACAGCTACATTCGAAGAGCTGCTGGCTCTGCCGGGCATCGCGGATGTGCGCGCCCAGAGCATCCTCGACTACCGCAGCGCACATGGCCCTTTCCCATCGATCGAAGAAATCCAGGCAGTAGAAGGTATCGGTCCGGGCATCTTCGGGAAGATCAAGGAGCTGATCACCGTAGACAACCTACCGCCGGGGAGCGTACCACCATGAAATCTATCTGGTCGAACCAGCGTACATTCATCACCATCGTCGGATTGACTGCCGCCGGGTGGGTAGTCTGGCTGGGGCTGCTCTACCTGCTCTGGCGGGTCCTGGACAGCCCAGGATATCCTGTCGATTACTGGGCGATGACAGAATCGCTCTCTACCGCAGTTGCCGCGGCAGCCGTGCTGGGTGCGGGGTATATCGCGTACCGGGAGCTGGCGGAGATATCCAGCAGCCGCCATATGGAAGTGGCCGACCGATTGTTTCAGGAGCTCAACTCGCCTGAGAGCATCAACTCCCGCCGCTGGGTGTACCAGAACCTGCCGGATGACCCACAGGATGGGATTGCCTCCCTGTCGCCGGATGGGCAGGCGGCTATTAAGATGGTGCTGAACTCGCTCGACCGGGTGGCCTTCCTGACCCAGGCTGGCTGGATCCCGGAGGAGATCGTCATGCCCTGGATGCACCCGATGATTGCCAAGTCCTGGGCAAGGCTGGAACCGTACGTGCAGCTGGAGATCCAGCGCCGCAATGAACCCTACTACTACCAGCAGGCGCGCTCGCTGGCGGAGCGCTGCCGGGTCTGGCGCGCGAGGAACCTGGTGGAAGTGGATGTCAAGTGGGTGGAAAACGCTCTATAAGCCGTACTTGCGTCTATGACGGAAAGCCATCTTCAGGGCTGCTGGCTGCCCGGTCTGCCAGGCGCTGCCGGGCAAGCTCGATGTACTTTGCATTGATCTCGTAGCCGGCATACCCCCGCCCATCTGCCAGCGCGGCCAGGCATGTCGTGCCGCTGCCGGCGAATGGGTCCAGCACGATTTCCCCGCTGAATGTGTAAAGCTGGATCAGGCGGTGAGGAAGCTCCTCTGGGAAAGGTGCCGGATGGCCGATTTTCTTCGCCGATACCGCCGGGAAATTCCACACGCTCTTCGTCCACTCCAGGAAGTCCTCTCGGGCGATGGTGTCTTCTCTTTCACCGCGCCTGCGGCTGAAAGTGTGCTTGGAGAACACCAGGATGTATTCGTGCACATCACGCAGCACCGGGTTGGCCGCCGACATCCAGCTGCCCCAGGCAGTTGAAGGGCTGGCGCTGGAGGCTTTGTTCCAGATGATCTCGCCGCGCATCAGGAAGCCCGTCTGCAAGCACTGCTCGATAATATAAGTGTGGAGAGGGATGTACGGCTTACGCCCCAGATTAGCTACGTTGATGCAGGCACGCCCGCCCGGCACAAGTACCCGGTAGGTCTCCTGCCAGACCTGCTGCAGCATTGCCAGATATTCCTCCAGGCTCAGATCATCATCATATTCCTTCGAAGCGTTGTATGGCGGTGAGGTAACCATCAGGTGGATGCTGTTATCCGGCAGCTCCTCCATCTCCTGGCTGGATTTACAGAACAGCCGGTTGAGGTGCTCGTCCGGGATCTGATTCTCAACATACTGTGAGCTCTGCTCACCCTGCACGTGGTCATAAAGACGGCTGGTGTAAAATGTTGAGGCATCGTGGCTGACGCGCCCCGGGGTGCCAAATGCGCTGGTGCTGGTATTGGTTCGCTTGCGAGGTTTTTTACCCATTGTCTAGATTATACTTAATTCCAGCCAGCTTACAGCCCTCTGCCGCGATCGATCCGCGTGAATTTGCAACCAAATTCGATTTGTTTCGTAAAGAGTTATAGATCTAGACGATACCATCCAAGGAGTATGACCCATGTCTGCAGAAACCAGAAAACTATATCGCTCGCGTGGTGAGCGCATGATTGCCGGTGTATGCGGCGGCTTAGGCGAGTATTTTGGCATCGATCCGACGCTGATGCGGCTGCTATTTGTGGTTGCCACATTGTTTGGCGGCCCGGCCGGACCAGTGGCATACCTGATCTTCATGGTCGTGGTGCCCAATGAGCTGGAACCCCAGACCACCACTGCGGTCCAGACGACCGGCGAATCTGAATAAACTGGTCTGAATTAAACAAAACAAGGTGCCGGTCTGTGAATGCTGGCGGCACCTTGTTTTCATTATACTGCACCCAATGTTGGCGTGATCACCGGTCACCGACCGCGTGCGTGATCGTCTGATGGATCGGGCGGTAGCCCTTCTGGGAGAGCGCCAGAGTCGGCAGCGAAGCCTCGTCCGGTTTGTCCGACAGCCCGAACAACAGTGCGCCGCGCTGCTGCCACTGCTCCGCCAGCTGGCGCACCTCTTGGGTCAGCAAGATCTCCTCTGCCAGCATCTTCTCAACAGGGGAATCGTCCTCCAGAAACCCCATCCGCTCGACGGTCGCCAGGAACTCATTGCGCCGGAATGGCTTGAATGGTGTAGGGTCACCGGCGCGCACGTTGGCGTAGATCTCGGAATGGATAGACGCCAGCCCGGACGGCAGCTCGCCGGTATTCCCCTCCACCTGGTCGATGAACTGGCGGAATGAGACCACCTCCCCGGCGCGCACCCGGTTTACCAATTCCTCCTGATCGTAGAGACCGCTGCCCAGGATCAGACAGATATACGCCAGGTAGTCCTGGTTATCGGCTGTGAATAGGTGAAATTCCACCTGGTTCAGCTGATTGTATGCCTTGATGAAGGATTCCTGGTCGAAGTCCTCTCCCAGCAGCCTGGCGACGGTCTCCCGTACTGCCGCGACACGCGCCTGGTCGATCACATGTGCGTTGCGCCCACGGGCACCGATGGCGGTCTTATCCAGGTCGATTACCACAGCAGCATATTCGTCAATGGGCAGCCCCTGGGAGGCGCAGTAGCGATCGAAATCGGCCAGCACCGACCAGCGGTTCGACAGGTAAAGCCCCATACCCGCTTCTATCGACAGCCTCTCCACGTTGGCTGGTTGGGCATCCTCCGAGCCGATAAATGCCAGCCCGGGCCATTCACCAGCGCGGCAGATATTGGCGAAGGCTGTGGCATCGTTCATGCGCGTATCGCCGATGAAGATCAGCCTCCCGATCGGAGTGCCCGTTGCATCCAGCGCCCGCGCCCGGTGCAGCAGATGCACCACTACCTGGGCATACTCCGGCTGGGTCTTGCGCGGGATGTTCCCGGCTGGCAGGAACAACTCATGCTGCACAACACTTAATGACGGCAGGCGCTCATCGACCGGGGAAAGGTTGCGATAGACAATCCGGTCTCCCAGGTATTCGCCAACTGCCGCGCGCCCGTAAAATTCCATCTCAACTCACAGCTTGGGTAAGACGATCGCTTCTTGCTTCTGGTATTTGCCTTTTTTGTCGGCATATGAGGTCTCGCACTCTTCATCTGCCTGGAAGAACAGCACCTGGGCGATGCCCTCGTTTGCATAGATCCGGGCGGGCAGAGGGGTAGTGTTGGAGATCTCCAGGGTGACGTAGCCCTCCCACTCCGGCTCGAAAGGCGTCACGTTGACGATGATGCCGCAGCGGGCGTAGGTGCTCTTGCCCAGACAGACGGTGAGCACGTTGCGCGGGATGCGGAAATACTCGATGGTGCGCGCCAGGGCAAACGAGTTGGGCGGGATGACGCATACCTCGCCCTTGTAATCGACCATCGACTGAGGGTCAAAGTTCTTCGGATCGACGACCGCCGAATAGACATTGGTGAAGATTTTGAACTCGTCGGCGACGCGGATATCATAGCCATAAGACGACACGCCGTATGAGATCACCCCATCCCGCACCTGCCCGGCCTCGAATGGGTCGATCATCTTTTGTTCCAGAGCCATCTTACGAATCCAATGGTCGGGTTTAAGCCCCATAAAACTACCTCCCGTGTAGAAATCCGTGATTAGAGAGTGGAAAGACGTTCGAAGCCCGATTATATTTGAATTGGCCTAAAAGATCAAATAGACTTGGGGCTTTTGCTGCCGATGCGATCCCACTCCCATAAAAACAATCTTCAACGACCCAAAGTTCATCAAATCCAGCTTGTTCGGCATTTTGAGCAAAATCAGGTAGATTTTCTCCGATCATTTATCCAAAAGTATTATAAAGGCTGTCATTGTTCAGGGAAAATGACACCCTGACTGGTAAGGGGAAATGTCACCTTGACAAACAGATAATTTTAACATATAATCCGAACACTGTTCGGAATAATAATAGTGTTAGGTGAAAAATGACTGAAATTCCTCCCCATGAACGCCGCCAGCAGAAGACCCGCGAAGCGATCCTTTCCACCGCTCTTGAACTGATCGTCGAGAAGGGTCCAGAAGGCATCTCGCTGCGGGAAATTGCCCGGCGTATCGATTACAGCCCGGCAGGTCTGTACGAATATTTCGACGGCAAGGACGAGATCATTCAGGCTGCCTGCAGCGAGGCCGACGGGCGGCTGCGCGCCTATCTTGAAGCGGTGTCTGCAGACGATCTCTCCCCTGAGGATTACCTGCTAGAGCTGGGGAATGCCTATCTGAACTTCGCCCGCCAGAACCCGGAGCACTACAAGTTCCTGTTCACATACCGTGATTTCGAGCCGGAGATCGAGCTCCCCCAGGATTACCAGATCCCACCCGATGATACTTTCATGATCATCTACAACGCCGTCCAATCCGCCATTGATGCAGGAGCGATCCATGCCAAGCCCGGCTTTCAAGCCATGGAAATATCTTTCAGCCTGTGGGCTCTGGGGCACGGGCTGGCATCCCTGGAGGCACGCCTGCGTGGTCTGTTCCCTCAGGATTTCGATAGCATTGCCCAGGAGACATTCGCACACTACCTGAAAAGCCTGACTGCTGAATAGCACGATCTGGCAGCACAGCTCTTTTTTTACCATTTACCGAACAATGTTAGATAGGCTAACGACGTAATTAGCAGATACAAAACAAAGGAGTAATCAAGATGTCGGTAACAATACAAGAAGTTCCACCCATAAGCAAGACCAGTCAAGAAATCCCCGAGCCCACCACAGGTGGGGTGGAGAGCGAGTACAAGAGATCCGGGCTCTCGCTCCCGGCAGTCCTGCGCCGGCGCGACTTCCGCTTGCTGTGGCTCGGCGAGGCTGTCTCGCTGCTGGGAGACCAGTTCTATATGATCGCCCTGCCCTGGCTGGTGCTGCAGCTCACCGGAGACGCCCTGGCGATGGGCACCGTCCTTGCACTGGCAGGCATACCACGCGCCCTGTTCATGCTGGTCGGCGGTGCGCTCACCGATCGCTTCTCCCCACGCAAAGTGATGCTCACCTCGAACCTGCTTCGCATGGGTCTGGTGTTTGCGCTAGCATTGATCGTATTGACCGGTTCCATTGAGCTGTGGATGCTGTACGCTTTTGCGCTGCTGTTCGGCCTGGCGGATGCCTTCTTCTTCCCGGCGCAAAGCGCAATTATTCCAAGGTTGGTTGATGGGGAGCAGCTGGAGACTGCCAATGCCATCATGCAGGGTACCATGCGGCTCAGCCTATTCCTCGGACCAGCGCTGGCAGGAGGTTTGATCGCGCTGCTGAGCAGCCCGGCCTCCGCGGGCATCGGTGAAGCTGCGCCGGAGATGGACGGCATCGGCATTGCCTTCGCATTCGATGCCTTAACTTTCCTGGTATCGGCGATAACCTTGTGGCGTATCACGCCAGCTAAAGCCGGTATCGAGACTCAAGGTGCAGGTGCAGGCAGCGTGCTCTCTGCCATCCGGGAGGGTCTGGTATATGTCTGGAAGAATCTATCCCTGCGTACGGTCTTCCTGCTGATCGGGATCTCCACCTTCCTGATCAACGGCCCGGTGGCTGTGGGCATCCCTGTGCTGGCTGACATGCGCTTTCCAGAAGGTGCGGCAGCATTCGGGATCATCATGTCTGCCTTCGGCGGTGGCTCGCTGGTCGGGATCATCCTGGGCGGCGCGCTGCCAGGTCCATCCCCTCGGCGTCTGGGTCTGGTACTCGGTGCGATCTGGAGCGGGTTGGGGCTGGGCGTGCTGCTGCTGGGGTTGACCTCGACAACTGGCATCGCCGCCCTGGTAGCACTGGCAATGGGCGTCACCAACGGCTACGTGGTAATCCTGTTCATCTCCTGGCTGCAGCGCAACACCCCGCCGGCAATGCTGGGACGGATGATGAGCCTGCTGATGTTCGCCGAAGCTGGGCTGCTGCCGGTATCGATGGCGATCACTGGCGCAGTGATCAAGCTGAACGCCACCTCACTCTTCGTGATCGCCGGTGGGCTGATGGTGCTGATCGTTTTACTGTCGATGATGAACCCCGCCCTGCGAGATTTAGGGCTGGCACAGTTCCAGCCCGCGGAAGCAGCCGCTGATTAATCCTACCAACCTTGAGGAAATATCCGTCGTAGAGGCGCAGCATGCTGCGTCTCTACAATTTGGTTCCATTCGAATGTAGTCGATCCCAAATATTGCCAGAGTTATAATACGCTATCGTGACCCATCAAATAAGATAAGAATATAAACACCACGTGCATCGTGATCATCGCTCCCGGCAGCAGCGGGGATGTACAGGATATTGTCCATTCTGACGAAATGCGCCAGCGCGCCGCCGAGCTGGGGGCGAAAATCCGTGCAGAAGACGGTGTCTCTCAAGCAGTGGAGATCATCCGCCATGTCGGGCAGCTCATCGCTGGCTGACCGGTCAAGTCCAAACCCGGGAATACAATTATGACCACCGAACCCCCAGACCAATCTCACATCACGATCATCCCCGCCGCTCCCGAACATTGGGAAGACATCCAGGAATTATTCGCCCGCACACCGTGCTGGTGCCAGTACTGGAGGGTGCCGGCAAGCGAGTATGGGCGCGCCTCTAAAGCCCAGCTGCGTGAAGGTCTACTTGCCAGGCGGCAGGAGGCCTTGCGGGGCCAGCTCGAACGCCCGACGCCGCCGGGTGTGATCGCGTACATCGAGGGGAAGATCGTGGGCTGGTGCGGTTTTGGGCCGCGTCCCGAGATGGAGCGGCTGGTCCGCTCGCGCACCATACCGGCTATAGACGATATCCCGGTGTGGTCAATCGTGTGCTTCCTGGTGCGCACGGGGTACCGGCGGCGCGGCGTGGCGCGGGCGCTGCTGCAGGGCACCATAGAGTGCGCTCGCTCGCACGGGGCACCCGCGCTGGAGGCATATCCGGTTGACCCTGCAGGTGAGCGCATCGACACGGCCTCCGCCTACGTCGGCACGCTGGCCATGTTCGAGCGTGAGGGATTCCAACCCGTTACAGAAACAAAGGCACGCAGCGCCGGGCTTCCCAGGCTGCTGGTACGGCTCGAGCTGCTAGCATGATCTGAAACATACGATGATAGCCTCCAGCCAGCCAGGTTACCCTGTCGGGTCGCTGCGCCGACCGCTCTTCCTCTGGTCGCTTCCATTCATCTTTCTCTATTTTGGTCTGCCGGTTGTCAGCAAGGTCCTCGACGCCAGTGCGCTCGAGATCGGCGGTCTGTTCTCGATCTTCACAGCAACCACCCTGCTGCTGCGCCCGGTCGTAGGCTGGGCGATAGATCGATCGGGACGCAAGTCATTTCTCGTGGCGGCTTTGCTGATCTACGCTCTGGCAATGGTTGTATTCGCGGCGGCTGAATCCCTACCCTCGCTATACCTGGCGAGATTCATTCAAGGTGTCGGTTCGGCGTTCCTGTGGACAGCGGCATATACCATCGTCGCCGATCTCACTCCGTCAGGGGAGCGCGGCAGGGCCCTAGGGCAGCTGAACGAGATTACCGCGCGGGGCGGGTTGGTCGGCGTATTTGCCGCCTTCATCACCATGCTTGTGTTATCAGAAGGTCTCGGCTGGAAAGTCGCCTTCACCGGTTATGCGGTATTGACTTTCCTGGCTGCCTGGCTGGTATGGAAAAACGTACCCGACACGAGACCGGCTCAGCCCTTCACTCAGGGTAAATCGATCGTGTCTCGCCAGCTGGTCAGGCTGCTGGTCCTGGTCTTCATCACCGGTGTGCCTGAAGCGATGTTAAGCCCGATCTACCTGACCTACCTGCAGGATAAATTCACCACCGACATATCGACGCTTGCCTGGGCTTTCTTCCCGGCTGGGCTGGTGACGGCTTTCCTATCCACCCGGCTGGGCGAGCTCAGCGATCGTTTTGGGCGCGCGCCTGTGATGGCCGTTGGACTGGCTGGTGCAGGGATCATCTCGCTGCTGATGCCCGGTCTGCCTTCACTGGTGTGGTTGGCTGTTCTCTATACGCTGTCCGCCATTTTGTGGTCCATGTCCGAGCCGGCAGAGACCGCTATGGTGGCAGACCTGACGGGTGAGGACAGACGAGGCCTGGCGTACGGGCTCTACGACTTCATCGAGAGCCTGGGCTTTACCATCGGTCCGCTGCTGGGAGGGCTACTGTATGACACAATCGGCAGGAACACACCTTTTTATCTGAATGGGGCAATATTGATCGCCAGCGCGGTCTGGGTGATCCTGTTCCTGAATCGGGCAGCCGGCCTAAAACCTGACCAGCCTCCCCAGGGCTGAGCGATCACCAGCCACTGGCTTTGAACACCTTATTCAGCACATCCTCCCGCTCAGCGGGGGTCATCGGGCGCGGGCGGGCGTAATCCACGAACTGAATCGGCAGTAATTCCGTGCCGACATAGCGCCCGTCGTAAAACAAGTGCCGGTCGATGAAACCCTGGCGGGTGGCCGGG
>JAQBDA010000083.1:0-6230 GCA_032124675.1 Chloroflexota bacterium | reverse complement strand
GGTGTCGGGGTCATCGTACAGATTAAAGAGTAGTGTCTGCGAAGTCTGTAGAGAAGACAGGATATCGAGATTTCCACCCAAATCTGTAAAGCCAACGCAAACCCGGTCACCCCAGAAGTTAACTGCTGCTTCGGTCAAGGTCATCACGCGCTTCCACCAAATATTGTTGGGATCATTGGTAAGGGATTTAGCACCAGTCAACGATGAATTCGGCGGTTCAAACCAGATGGTTTCCACTTCCGAGGAGCAGTGCAGTTTTGCACCCAGAAATGCTGCAACTACTCCCGCGCCGAAGAAAGGCAACCATTTAGGCCAAGCATCACCAAAGATCTGCCTGGTTTCCAAACGAGATTGATAATACTCCAGCATCTCTTCGATTGGTTTCTCCAATAGAAACTCTTCGCTGAGTTCCTGAGGTAATCGTGAAAAAACAGGCTTATCAATAACAACTATTGGGCGATCAAGCTCGCCTGCCCACCAGGCAGTCCAATCATGCTCAATCCGCAGCCAATCTTGCTCTGTAAAGTGTAAAGCGAAGGTCATCTCTTCTTGAATCCGAATGGATCAGCTCCAAATTGCAGGGCATATACCCATAAATATCCTTCTACGATCTGCCACGATGGTCTTGCGTTAAGTGATCTCCAATTTTTCTCACATAAGCTCCCGAAGCGTTTTATAACCGATAATATTAATGCCAAGCTTCCTTATGTGGTTGCGCATTTCCGCGCTAAGGAATACCTCATAATCGCCTACCCGAGACTCCCAAGTAGATGGCGTAGCAGCGCGCAATTCGTGTGTATCTTTGGCAGGATGGATCGGAAAGTGGGTTAGACCAGGTTGCAGCGAGTCGAAAGCACTTTTGGTCTGAGCGAATCTCTCATGAGGTTGATCCAGCCTCAATCCGATTACGTGGTCGATAGGCAAAAACCCATTAGTGTCCATATCTTCTCTAACAAACCGAGCAGCTTTGGCGGCGGTCTCGGGATCTAGACCCAATGCCTGCCAGTTTTCCCGTCCATCAACCGGTATCATCACCGGGAGATTTTGAGATTGGGCTAATTTAATATATAACGGTAGTAATTTGGGGTGAGCTAAAGCTCCCATGTGGCTATCAACATGGGTTACATCAATGCCTGCCTCCTGAGCCCGGCGTAGTTGAGCTACCAGCTCGAGCTGGACTGCGTATGGACTAGCATGCTGATGAACCTGGTGCACACGATGGTGAAAATAACCTTCTCCGTCCAGTAATCCTGTGGATGGATCGCATGTAGATATCGGTCCCCAGCGGTAAGTGCTCCATTCACTGGTCAGTGTCAGGTGTACGCCCATATCGGCTTCAGGGTGTAACTTGCAATAAGCAGCCACCTCCAAGAACCAGGGACAAGGCACCATCACTGACCCAGATGACACCAGGCCGAAATCCGCCAGATCAGCAAAAGCTGTGACGGATGCCTGGCACATACCTACATCATCAGCATGGATAATCACCACACGATCATTTTTGTCAAAGCCAAGCTGCTTAAGGAAATTTTTGGGTTTCATATTTCATGCCTCAAGCAGCAATGGTTAATCCTGGCGATTGGGCTGTATTCTCATCTGTTATGATGACATAATCCCGGTGGTTTTGTGCCAGGGTTACAGGGTAGTCAACGTCCTCTTCGCCTAATAGGGCAATGCGCAAGATTGTGCGCTGCCAGGCTCCTCCCTGGCAGTAAAGCCGCAAGCGTCTGGCTGCCAGAATATCCTTCATGCCTAATGTAATCGCCATGGGTGGCAGGGCAGTGAGATTTCCATCCGCCGCCCGCACACTATTCATAACAACAGTTTCTGGAGCCAGGGGAACGATTCGCGTCAATGATTGACGGAATTGGTCAGGGGTCAGCTTATACCATCTGGAGATGAGAGGCTCGTTGAAAGCTACATGCCCATGGAAGCCGATGCCCCCGTAACAGGTATCTATGCCCCCCAAACCTGCAATTTGCCGACTGATAAGATCAAGATTCCGGGGATCAGGGAAATGAATCTGCTTTTCCGGGATGCGTAATTCGGGATCGAGCTGAGCAAACACCTCCCGTCTCATATAACCCTCAAAGCTCAGCGGATGCTCCAATGACAAGGAACGACCCTGCCAGTCCAGGTAATCGTCCATATTAAAGGAATGCACGTTCTGCCAGCTAATCCTTTCCAGATTGCAAATCTGCACCAGCAGGGGGTATTGCCCAATCGGACCGACCGGGAGAATCAGTCGTGTAGGCTCCCCAGCATCATTATGAGCCTTGATCTCGTCAGCGATACCACGAGCAAAGTGTAAGTAGAGATCCTGCACATCGCGCACAATCTGCAAACGCACCTTGCTGGCACGGGCTAGTTGATCTCCCGGGATGGTGAGAATGGCTGCTATTTGCTCGTTTGGCATATGAAGTCTCTTATGCGAATTGGGGTAAGTACTCAGAAAAGGCAAACAGGAAATCATCCAATATCGACCGGGCACGGTCGATATCGTTCATCATGGGATCCAATAATAAGGATTGCAGAGCTAATTGTCGATCTCCTTTTACGGCAGCATCCACTACTAACGAGCTGAGTGCCAGCTCACGTCGACACAACTCGGCGACACCTTCTGGCAGAGGGGGACACCCGATCCCTTGAATACCATAGCTAGAGATCACACCGGGCACTTCAACGATAGCATCGGAGGGTAGGTTGGGGATCAGCCCATTATTAGGTAGGTTGAGCTGTTGGTGATAACGATTGTCATTGAAAACCATTGCCTCGATGATTTCTGGTACACCCTCACTGACAACACCACGGAGTTCCTCGACTGAACGTTCTCCAGCCACAATAGCACGGGCCTGTTCCCAGCGGTCTATGCGCCGCTGGCGGTTTTCAGCCCAACTCTGCAATTTAAGATCATACTTCTCCCAGGGCATGGTGATAGGATCATGTGTCCAAGACAGATACTCAGCCAAGTGACTATCACCAGCAGTAGGCATAAGGCCAAAGATCTCGAAAAGCTCGCGGGTCAACGGTTCAAAATCGCGCCTGAATTCATTAAACCAACGTTGTCGCAGCAAAGGATAAAGATCCTCTCCGGTTTGCCTGTCACGGATATCATAGACCCATGAGAAATGGTTTAGTCCAGCAGCCTTAATATCAATGTGAGCATAACCCTGAGATATACCCTGGAACAGCTGCTGGACATTGCTGTAGTCAGTGTGGACATGGAAATCATCGGGATATATCAGGCCCCAGCGGTCTGCCAGCACTGCCCCCGCCATTGCGTATGCCCAATAAAGTTGGTGGCATAAACCAACCACCTTGATCTTGGTATAACGCGACACTGCCCATGTCAAGCGGATCATAGGGTTAGTGAAATTAAGATACCAGGCATCAGGACAAAGTGCTTCCATGTCCCGAGCTATGGATAGGATCAATGGCACGTTGCGACAAGTGTGGGCAAAAGCTCCAGGTCCACTGTTTTCGGCGTAGGGTTGCCGAACACCATGTTTCCGAGGGATCTCCCAATCAAGCTCCCAGACTTCCTCGCGTGGACCGACCTGTACAGAGACAACCACGAAATCAGCTCCTGGTAGCGCCTCGGTGCGATCTGTTGTGCACCATATCTTCATACGTGCGCCCCAAGCTTCATTCATCTTTTGAGCTAGAGCTGTTATGGTGTTCAAACTGACTTCATTGATGTCAACCAGTACAATCTCAGAGCCATGTAGCCGCTCACTACCTATAATGGTAGCCAGGTTACTCAAGCCAAAGACAGCACTGCCGGCACCGATGCAAATAATTTTTGGAAGTTTAGCCATCAGTTATCTTATTGAGTGTCGGAGCGCGAAAAGAGTTTTTTGCAATTACTTCATCCCTGTTGTCGCAATTCCAGTCGTAATATTTCTCTGCAAAATTGCAAAGACGAACGTAATTGGCAGCAGGGTCAATACCGTCATTGCCAGGATCAGGTTCCACTGTACGTTGAGTTCTCCCTGAAACGAGTTGAGACCGATTTGCAGGGTGAAAAACTCGCTGCGGCTCAGCACGATCAGCGGCCACAAGAAATCGTTCCAGCGCCACATGACTGAAAAGATAGTCAAGACCGCAAGGGCCGGCTTTGATAGGGGTAATATGACCTGAGAGTAGATTCGCCACTCACTTGCCCCATCCATGCGAGCAGCATCAATCAGTTCATCGGGGATAGTCAGCATATACTGGCGCAAAAGGAACAACCCTGTTGGAGTAGCAGCCGCCGGTACGATCACACCCAGCAGGTTGTTGTTCCAATTAATCGTGGTAATGACCAAAAATACTGGCACCAAGATTACAGAGAGGGGCACCATAAGCGTACTGAGCATGATAAAAAATATCGCCTCACGGCCTTTAAATTGGTATTTAGCTAATGCAAAAGCAGCCATACTATTAATAAGCAGCGTCAGCAACGTGGCAAATATCGTTACTATTAAACTGTTGCGTAAATAGCGGGAGAAGTTGAACGATTGTACACCTTCAACGTAGTTTTCCAGACTAAAAACAACTTTTTCAATAGGCTCACGTTGATCTATAGGTACCTTAATGATTTCGTCAGGATTTTCAGGATCGACTAATTGGGATTCGAGGCCGATGCGTCGAACCTGGGCTAATTCAGCAGTCGAGCCATCTTCCAGGGTAACCGTGTATAGGGGGAGTGGCTCCTCGTATCCCTCGACCACAACGGTCTCCTGACGGTATGGCAGTAAGCGAGGAGGAAACTTAACAATTTCGGCTTGCGTTTTAAACGAGGAGAACACCAGCCAAATCACAGGCCCAAACATCAGAACCGTACCCAGTATTAAATATACGTAGGTGATGATGTCTGTGAAGTGTAGTCTTTTAGTTCCCCGTGTTCGTGTCAAGAAGGATCTCATCGAGTTCATAATCCTTATACCTCCTCTCGCCGAAATCGGAGCTGAATCAGAGTCAACACGACCAATGTTCCGGCCATCAGCAAGGAAGCACTTGCAGCCAGTCCATACAGCTTGTTCGGGCTGGAAAAACCATATTCATAGATATACTGAACAATGTAGAATGTTGCCGTACCCGGGCCACCGCCTGTAAATGCAAACACGATATCGAAGACCTGCACCGCTCTGATTAGGGATAAAACTAATACGACGATCATGGTTGGCATCAGAAGAGGCAGCGTAATCGACCAAAAGGAATGCCACTCGTTGGCGCCATCCATCGAAGCAGCCTCGTACAGATCGGCTGGAATTGATTGGAGTCCAGCCAGTAAGATAAGTGTATAGAATCCCATAAAAGCCCAGACACTGATCCCTATCACCCAGAAGCGTGCCCATTGGGGATTAACTAAAAAGGGCAGTTTTTCATAACCCAGCGACACGATAATGCCATTTAGCAGCCCATTCTCTTGCAGAATCCATTTCCAAATCAGAGCCACTACGATGGGTGATAGAAGCACCGGATAGAAAAAGACGCTTCTGAAGAATCCTCGACCACGGATACTCCTGTTGAGTATCAACGCAGTGATGATAGAAATCACCACCATCCAGGCTACCTGGCCAATGACATAGATCAGCGTGCCAAATATCGAGCGCCAGAAACGATCCTGGTTGCAAGTGTTAGGATCTAAATAATTATCACAGGTGAGAAGCTGCTCGAAATTCGCCGTCCCTACCCAGGGACGTTGATCCAGGAAAAACTCCGAACCACCTGTAAAGGCGTAGACAAAATTGAGCAGCATAGGAAAGAGTATAAAAATCCCAAAGACTAGCAGATTCGGCAGCACAAACACATAGGGCATGCTTTTTATCCCGATCCAGCGTTGAATTGCGCTGAAGAAGATATCTGGTATCGAGACAAACCAGTTACTAATGTTATAGGAACTCCGATCGTAAACATCCTTAAAGAAATTCTTAGTTGTGTTCACTGTCATATCATCAGACCCTATCTGTAGGGGTGCAGACCATGATTTCAGATTGATCTTGCACCCCTACAACTCATCTAGACTTGATTATCCGCCTGCTTCGGCGATGGCTTCGTCGATATCTTGTTGCAGCCGTTGGAGGGCTTCATCGAGGGTCAGTTCGTCGGTCAGGTATTGGGCGATGCGGTTGGCGCTGTTGCGGTAGTATGCAAAAGCGAAGGGATGGACGTTCAGCGCCACGGCTTGATCCTGCAGTTTGGGGATCTCGGCCGTGTAATTCGAGAGAGCACCCAGCACAGATTCG
>JAQBDA010000082.1:0-2927 GCA_032124675.1 Chloroflexota bacterium | reverse complement strand
CTGGGGGACGATCGCGATGCCAGAGCACATTTTCATGAAGCTCTGAAAATCGGGTTGGAAATTGAGGCATTTCCGATTCTCTTGGAGACTCTGGTCGGAATATCTGAACTGACGGCCAGTGAAGGGCAGCTTGAGCCTTCGGTAGAACTGCTCAGCCTCAGCCAGCACCATGTCTCGTCTTTCGCAGATACCAGGGAGAGAGCGGAGCTTTTTTTGGCCGAACTAGAGAGCGAACTCTCCCCAGACGTATTTACCCGGGCGCAACAGCGCGGCGTGGCCACGAACTTGGAATCCGTTGCAACAGCCCAGCTCTCGGTATTGTCAAGATGGCTACGAGCAAATAAGGAAACCCGACTAGAAGATCAACCGCTGGTTGAACCGCTCAGCACACGGGAACTTGAGGTGCTGGGATTAATGGCCGATGGGATGTCCAACCGGGAAATCGGAGAAAGATTGTTCGTCACAGTAGGTACGGTCAAAGTCCATGCCAGCAACATCTATGGCAAGCTTGAGGTCAGCAATCGAACACAAGCAGTCGCCCGAGGCCGAGAGTTGAACCTCCTATAGCCTGCGAAATAAGCCTCAATCCTCCTCTACCTCGACGATATCTTTTGTAGTATATCCCACGAATATATCCAACCTGCCTGTCCAAATATATCCTTTGCCAGATGACGCTATACCCGGTTGGCGGGTATGCTGGAGGCAACATTCGATAGATTAAAGCTTACTATCATGATGTCAAGTCCTTTTTGTAAAGGTGAGAATTAGACAGAGGTCATTAACAGGCAGAAGCTTAAGTACTGTCGTCACAGGAAATCCGTATGAACCGGGCGATAACCGTCAAGTCAGGCCAACAACCTAGCCAAAAGCCAGAGGCCACTGCCAAGGGGCAGGTGGGGCAGAACAGCCTATCCTGGTATTCGAGTGTGCCGGGGGCAGGGACTCACCTTACGTTATCCAGGCAATCTGCACCAAAGTCCAAGGGAAGGGGCTGGTTAAGCTTTAGGACGAGGGTTTGGTTAGCCTCATGGAGAATAACAACCGGCCCCGGACTCCGCCCAAGGTTTTGGGCTGGGTATGAAGTTGTGGGTGACGGTCACGGCCGAATCTTTGGCCCGCGACGCAGCCAAGAGCTGTCTACATTAAGTCATTGTATCTCCTCGCAGAAGAAGGGAGTCGGCGCGTTGGTCACGGAGCGTAGCCCAGAGAATACCCACGGTGCGCCGGATAGTGGCGACACGGGCGACGCCCACGGGCTTGGTTTGTTTGAGTTGGTGGTAATAAGCGCGCAGGATGGGTTGATGAAGAATCAAACCATTGAGCAAATCATTGAGCGCGCGGCGCAGATAAATATCGCCGGTTTTGGTAATCGCTTTGCCTTTGCCCTGGCGCTGTCGGGCACCGGAATCATCGCGACCGCTCACCAAGCCCGAACGACGAAAGAGTTGGCCGGCAAAGCGGTAGTTGGTCGGGTCGCCGGCTGCGGCGGCCAGACTGGCAGCGCGGATGGGCGACAAACCTTTGACCCGGGTCAGAATCTGGTAAGGGGTTTGGGCCAGCTTTTGTTGCAGTTGTTGGCTGTAGCGGGCAATACGGACGGACACTTGGTCCAGGGTTTGCAAATCGGTGGCCAGCAATTGGCGGCGAATGGTCACCACGGCCGGGTCAGGCCAGAGTACCTTCTGGGCATAAGTAATGATGCGAGCAGCGGTGCGTGGGCCCATTCGACAATCGTACTGGTGAAAAAGAGCAACCAGGCCTGCTGGAGAAAGGACGGCCAGTTCACGGGGGTCGGGGCAGATGCGCACCAGGTTCTGCAACGTCTGACAGTGCCAGAAATCAGTAGCGAACATGGGCTCGTAGCGTTCTTTAGTCGCCGCCTTGGTCAGAATCAGACCGGGGAAAATGCGGTCCAGATGGCCGATGACCCGATTTTTGTAGATCGTCTGGATTTTGAGTTCGCCCAGACGAGCCCGGTCCAACTGCTGCAACTGCAAGTAAATGCCGCTTGGTGGCCGGAAGGGAGAACCTTCCCCCCGCCGCAGCAAGTCGCCAATGGCGGCCACGTCAATTTCATCATCTTTCTCGTGAGCCATCATCTGCTGGCGGCGATTTTCTTTGACGGAAAAGCTGTTCACAATCGTGACCTTTTGGCCCATCTCTTGGATGTGACGGGCCAGATTCTCATAGTAATGGCCGGTGGGTTCCATCCCCACCAGAACCACCTGAGCGGCGCTGTCGGCGAGAGCCGCCTCGACCGCCTGGCAAAATTGGTCAAACCCGGTGTGGAAGATGTCGATCTCGAAACTGGGGGTGACGATTTCCCCCAGCCCGTTGTGCAGCAGCACAACATGGAAATCTTTGCTAACATCTATCGAGACGCACAGGATTTGCTCCGGGCAGACACCGCGGACCAGGTCGGCGAAGGCTTGTCCCCGCCGTCCGCGCAGGTGACGCCGTCGGTTTCGTTTCATGAGTGCCTCCTTTTTGTTGCTTTGTGGGTGACTTGGGGCAGGATTGGCGCGGGGCGAAAAGCCTGTGCGTCTTCCATTTTTCGATATGGATGCCAACCCCACCCACCAACTAATAAGAGATACTCTAGCCGATCCGACAACTTTGTTAAAGTTCGATAATTTTCATAATACCAGGAGATTATCCGTTCAAAAAATTTTTGCAACAGAGCCACAGCACGCGTATTTCCTGCTCCTGCAGCTCATCTCGAAAGCGGTGCCAGACGATCTCCTGCACATGGTTGACCAGATCGGAGACGCCATCGATGGACATGCGCTCGGCGCTGGCCGGCACGAGCAGCATATCGGCGGCAACGATTCCGTTGAAAGCCAAAGAGGCTTTGCCGGGCGGGGTATCGATGAGGATGAAATCATATTCATCACGCAGCGGCGCTAACCGCTCACGCAACAACATTT
>JAQBDA010000081.1:0-16863 GCA_032124675.1 Chloroflexota bacterium | reverse complement strand
GGGCAATTCACAGACAAACCACTGCACAGAGGATGGATATACTATGAAATCTGTCATCAATCCCGAGAAAGTAGAAGAGTGGCCGATTGAAAAGCACGTGGGGGTGTACTCCCGGATGCTGATCGAGGGACAGAATATGACCGTGATGTGGACGCGCTGGGAGCCCGGCGCTAGCGCACCGGAGCACTCACACCCGCACGAGCAGAGCGGGATCGTGCTGGCCGGGCAGTTCATCTTTACCGTCAATGGCGAAGAGTTCCCGGTAAGCGCCGGCGAGTTCTTTTACATTCCCCCGGGCGCACCGCATGCCGAGTGCAACGACGGGGAGGTGGAGGCGGTGCTGACCGATTTCTTCGCGCCCATTCGTGAGGACCTGCACCGGCGCCGCTTCCAGCCGAAAATCGTCGGGGAATAAAAAGGAAGATATTAAATCACGTAGAACACCAAGGAAGAAGACCACGAAGTATATTTAAAGGTTATCTTGGTGATACTTCGTGTCCTTTGTGTCCTTGGCGGTTCAATCTCTAATCTCTTGATAGAGACTACGGCGTCCAGGAGAAGTCCAGTATCTTGGGCTCGGCCAGGCGCTTGAAATCGCTGAAAGCCATCCGCACCAGTTCGGTGTGGCTGCCGGCGCAGAATGCGATCTCGATCTCTTCTGCCAGGTCTTGTGCGGCGTATACCGGTATGCAGTAGAGATTTCCAAAGGGTGGCATGGCACCGACCTGGCAGTCCGGGAATTTGTTGCGGAACTCCTGCTCACTGGCAAGTTCAAATTTCCCAGCTCCGACCAGCTCTTTCAAGCGGTTTAAATGGATATTCGCAGCCAGGGGGCGAGCGCTTCGAGCCAGGGCATAGGGAAATTATAATCGTCCTGGCTGCACCCAAAGAACCTATCCAAAAAATCATAACGACGTTGCGAGCGAGCGTTCTAAGCGAGCGAAGCAATCTGATTCTTGGGGGGTAACGGATTGCTTCGTCGGGCAGACGCCCGCCTCGCAATGACGGTCCTGTATGTTCGACCGGCAGTATCCAATCCCGATTACCTAATCCCTACTTACCTTTAATCTCCTTACACCTGTGTAAGATCGGTTTGAACCGCCCCGTTTTGTGAAATAATGAGCTCATCATTACAGCTCACTTCGTGGAGGTCTTCCCATGCTCATCACCCGCAGCGTACTTTCCGTCTACTTGAGCCTTATAGTCCTGCTGCTGTTTACGCTGGCACCGGTATCTGCCAGCAGCCCGGCGCCTGACGTCCCACAGCTCCAATCTGAGGCCGAGCCTTTAGCTGCGCACCTCGATCCAAGCGGCCATTTGCGCACCTCGCCTGGGTTCAGCGGCACGCTGGATGCCGAAGGCTGGCAGATGAGCCTCGACCCTGACGGCGCGCCGCGCTTTGCGCCCCTCCAGGCGCAGGCTGCCAGCAGTACCAGCTGGGACCCGCAGTTCAGCCCGCGCGGCACCTCCTGGCGGGTACGCGCCCTGGCGGTGGACGGGGACTCGGTCTATGTGGGCGGTGGGTTCGTCGCCGCAGGCGACATCATGGCGGATTACGTCACCCGTTGGGATAGCTCGACTGGCGAATGGTCGCCGGTGGGCGAGTTCCACAGTGCCGTGGAAGCGCTCCTGTTCAGCGGCGGCTACCTTTACGCCGGCGGCGAGTACTTCCTCTCCCGTTGGGACCCTTCTACCCAGACCTGGACAGACCTGGGTAATCCGGACGGCACAGTGCGCGCCATCACCGTCCTGGGGGATTACGTATATATCGGTGGCTATTTTACGGATGTTGATGGCGTTCCGGTCTCTTCCGTAGCGCGCTGGAACAAGACCAGCCAGACCTGGGGAGCGGTTGGCTCTGGGGTGGACAAAGTGGTGTATGCCCTGGCAGCCGGGGATGGGCTGCTTTACCTGGGCGGTGTATTCGACTCTGCCGGCGGGATGGCGGCCGGAAAGATGGCCTCCTGGAATCCGGGCTCGGGGGCCTGGGCCACGCTGAACGGCGGGGCGACTGGTGGAGAAGTGAATACGCTGGCCTATTACGCAGGAATGCTGTATGCGGGCGGCTGGATCACCGAGACCGGGGGCGTAACGGTCACCAATGTCGCGCGCTGGGATGGCGGGCAGTGGCACGCTATGGGGGATAACCTGACCGGCAGCGTGTATGGCCTGTCGGCAGGCAGCCAGGGAGTGTTCGCCACTACCAGCCTGGAGTACGATGTGAGCGACCCCGAACCATTCAACATGGGCGTCAAGTGGGACGGCGGTAGCGGGAAATGGGTGCGCCTGGGCGAAGGTCTGGACTGTGTCGATCACTACAGCTACTGCGATACGTATGCCGTCGCGGCAGCCAACGGTAAGCTGTACTTCGGGGGCGATTTTAACCTGGCGGGTGACCAGACCGCCCTGCATGTGGCGGCATACAACCTGAATCCAGGCGCCTGGTTCCCGCTGTATAACGGTCCCTACGGGCAGGGCGTGGATGGCGAGGTGCTGTCCATTGTTGTCAAGGGCAGCGATGTGTATATCGGTGGCTGGTTCCAGCGGGTAGGCGGGATCGCTGCCAACCATATCGCCCGCTGGGACAGCCAGACACACACCTGGCATGCCCTGGGAGAGGGCACCAACTGGGGCGTTTATGCCCTGGCACTGATGGGGAATGACCTGTACGTCGGCGGGCGTTTCGGGCAGGCCGGCGGGGTGGATACCAGCTACCTGGCGCGCTACGATACGCTGTTAGGCACCTGGCACGCTGTGGGTCCGGGAACCGATCCGGGTCCCAACGATTGGGTGGAAGCCCTGGCGGTGGACGGCAGCAAGCTGTACGTGGGCGGTTATTTCACTGCTATCCGGGATGTCGGCGCCAGCGATCATATCGCCGTATGGGACGCGGTCGCTCAAGACTGGGCCCTGGTCGCCGGTACGGATATCCATGGCGCAGTGTTCGCCATCCTGCCCCTGGCAGATAATGTATACGTTGGCGGGATGTTTTACCAGAATTCGGGCAGCACGTATGAGCATATCGCCCGCTGGCACCTGCCCACGGGTACCTGGCATGCCATGGATTTCGGCCTGGACGGAGACGTCCACTCTCTGGTGCCGTATGGTACGGACGTGCTTGCGGGGGGAGTCTTCCCGGGCCGGGTGCAGCTCTGGGACAGCAGCAGCCAGACCTGGGACATTCTTCCCGGCGGATGGCTGGGCGGCGGTTCCTATGGCGGCATAGCCTATGACCTGGCCGTGACAGCCAGCGGAGAGATCATCGTGGTGGGCGACTTCACCCAGGCCGGGGATATGCAGGCCTGGGGCATCGCCCAGTACAGCGCCACCTGCCAGCGCTGGATGCCGGTCGAGCAGGGTTTCAATGCCCGCGGGCAGTCGCTGGCTTTGATGGGTGACCGGCTTTACGCCGGCGGCAGCTTCAGCCTGACCGGCGCGCAGCCGGCCTACCGCTTCGCCAACCGCCCGGTCAGCGATGGCGTCTGTGTGTTCGTACCGCTGGTGGTGCGGGATTGATCTGCCGGCTGCGTTCGGCATACCGCTTCGCCAGCTGCCCGGTCAGCGATGGTGTCTGTGTGTTCGTACCGCTGGTGGTGCGGGAGTAATCCACCGCGTTCACCCGAATATTGCATCATGATTGGTCAGTGGATAAATTTACAAACCTCCCGCAGGTTGCAATACCTGCGGGAGGTCGGTGTCACAATCCATATTGTCTGGCAGGATTGTACGAGGTCGTACGGCTAGCGTAAGGCTGCCTGTATCCACCCAATTTCATGGCGTATAGCCATCGCTCAGGGTCTTCAAGAACGCCACGATGGCAGCTTCTTCGTCTGCGTTCAACCCGAGATCGCCCAGTTCATCCCTGTTAACGTTCATAGCCACTTCCGGAGCAGGCCAGCAATTGGCAGCCAGAGCTTGTGCTTCGGTATATAGCTGAGGGCAGGTGGGTTTTACATCCCGAGTATTATAGAAGTGGACGATGCCCTCCAGGGACTTAAAGTAGCCATTGTGTCCGTAGTCTTTCACAAAACTCTCATCGGGTCGTAAGCCTACATTGCGCAGTGTCGGTACCTTGTGTTTACCCCACTCAGCCAGATACACATCTTCGCTGTAGCCAGTATTCTTAAGGAAACCACCTAAACCCGGGTCGACGAAATCAGGGGCAACACCTGCGGGATTCTCTGGATTCTGGGGAACCCCCAGGTTGTCGAAGGTAAAGTCAGTGAAAAGCGCTTCCTGACCATTGCTGATGTGACACCTATGACACATCCCTTTACCGCGGAATAGAGCGTACCCCAACTGCTCCTGTTTGCTCAACTTGACTTTGCCATCGAAGGTCTGGTCATACTTGGATGTAAACGCGTTCACCTCTGGGGAGTCTTCGTAGGCGGCTATCGAAAGGGCAATAGCATCATAGGCCATATCTGACCTGGCCCGATCCGCATCCGTTAGTGTGACGGATGTACCCTCCGCGGCACAAACAATGCCTACATCCGCAGGCCAGGTGATATCACAGGCTTCAGTTCCCCATACGTCGGAAAAGGATACGGGGTAGTCCCCCGGAGATTCTGGATTACATACCCGGTAAACCACACAGGCGCTATCCGGCAGGGCTTGCTCCGCTGGGTTCAGGAAGGGTCCTTGAGCCTGGTCGGCGGCAGGATTACCCAGCTTTTCTCCCGTGGCGCGCCCATCCCAGAAATTGCCGCCAACGAACAGACCTTTCTTATCCATATAGAAAATGGGGCTCAGGGTGGCATAGGCTGAGGTGGGTGGTTTGCGGTCACCAAATCGACCGGGGATCGAACCTTCATATACTGCTCCATGTGCATTGATTGCTGAATCAGGTCCTGTCCAACCAACCTCCGGGGCATGGCAGGAGGCACAGGATTGGTTTTGATTGATAGAAAGGTTGACATCAAAGAAGATGGATTTTCCAAGCTCTTCGAGCGACGTAAGTACTGGTGTCAGTGGTTCATTTGCTGAAGCCGTGAACGCTGCCCCCAGTGCCAATACGCTGGTGACAAGCATGATTAGGTATATTTTTTTTCGCATCATCATATTCTCCTTATTTCCCACTATGAATTTATTTTCCCTCAACAGGCAGCCTTTACTGTCCCATCGCTCAGGTGTGTCACTATTTTATAGGCAATTAGTTGATTTTTCAACTAATATAGTACATTTCTAGTCCGTTTCTGTTGTTGGGATCATATACCTTACAGCGCTGCCAGATATTTTGAGGGGAGTCGATATCAGCGAGGATTGTTTGAGGCTGCTTTTGCAGGCTGGCTATAGCCGGTTATAATCGTCTGCATGGGACGGGTACACCGCACCTTCACGCAGATCGTCATCCGCCTCACCGGGACCCGCCTCGGGCAGCGTTTATTCGCCAGATTGGCGCATGTCCTGGATGGGTTCATCTTCCGGATTAGCGGTGGCAGGAAGACCCTCAGCGTGCTGCTGACCGGGCTGCCAATCGCTGTGCTGACGACTACCGGAGCAAAGAGTGGTCTGCTGCGCCATACGCCGGTGCTGCTGACCATGGATGGAGATGCATCCATCCTGATATCTACGAATTGGGGGCAAAATAAACTTCCTGGCTGGCATTACAACCTGAGCGCCAACCCGAGAGCCGATCTGGAGCTCAACGGTCATAAACGGACCTATCTGGCGCGGAAGACAGATGGAGCGGAGCGAGAGAAATACTGGGGGCTGGCGGTGCGCCAATACCCGGGATATGAAACATACAAGTCCCGCATCGAGGGTCGTGAGATCGGAGTGTGGGCGCTGGAGCCGGTAGAAAATTCACCACAGAGTACACAGAGAGAACTATAAAAAAACTCTGTGAACTCCGTGTTCTTTGTGGTAATTGCTATATCTTAGAAATCAATAATTGATGACGCGCGGGAGTGCTTTGGCCTGGTCCACCCAGCTTTCGACCTGCACACGCGTGGGGAGCTGGCGCACCAGTTTCTTCTGCGCGTTGGTTGCTTCCATGGCTTCGTACAGATTGCCTGGGTTGCGCTGTGCCAGCTCTGGGACGGTATCCACACCATGCTTGCTGCCTGACAGTTTATCCTTTGTGGAAACCGGTACATGGGTTCCCACGGAGGGATACGGAAATCACCAATAGATGAGGGATTAAAAAGCCGCCCGCAGGTTTCAAGCTGCGGGCGGCTGGCTTGAATCAACAATCCTAGCGGATGATCACCGGTAGGAAGATCTTGGGGTAAACAACGGTAGACATTGCTACCACCTGAGTGTTCTCGGTCGGGTCACCTTGCGAGGTGAAGGTGATTGTTGCGGTGTCCGTAATCCCATCCAGAGCACCTGACGGGATCATGACATCGATGTCCACTACAGCGCTCACACCCGGACCCAATGGTCCAACGGAGGGTGGCGCGGTGGTCGTCCAGGCATTGCCGCTGATATTGATATCAAATGTATCGGGCACATTGCCGGTATTGGTAACGACTACAGTGTAGGTCAGCGTCGTACCGGGTTTACCGCTCTGGGCATCTTGCTGCAAAGCGGTATCCACACCATGCTGCACTGGGATAACATTCATCGTTACAGGGATATTGAGCGCGCCGTATGGTGTATCATTGATGATGCTCAGCACTCCCTCATACGTTCCAGGCCCGGTTACCTCAGGCACACTGGCATCGAAGTTCACGTCGATCACCTGGAACCCCCCTGCTGTTAGCGTACCCGTGATTGGATCTTCACTCAGCCAGGGTAGATCGGTACCGAATCCATTTACCATACCGTAAAGTATATCGACCCAGAGTTCGGTGCCATCAAGTACATAATCACCATCATCATCAGCATTGGTGGATACATCGCGGATACCCTTATACATGGTAGCATCATCAGCACGCAGGATGATCCCTGATTCGTTTGGAGATGGCGTATTTGTATAACCAGCCATCGCAATACCGTTGGTCAAAGGTTCGAGCCGGGTACCTTGAGATGTTCCAGAGTTCTGAACGCGATTTAACCACTCTGGCGCTAACCTTGGGATGTTGAACAGAGGATGATCGGCGCGCCACCAGGAAGCTGGTGGCGGTGCAACATAGTTGCTTATATATGAAAATCCCATTTCCGTCCAAAGCGGATCAGCCGGTAAATCCAGCTGCCGCCAGTAGGTTGCCACCAGCTTTCCGCCACCCTGAACATAAGCCAATAGATCG
Organism: Chloroflexota bacterium; assembly: GCA_032124675.1. GTDB lineage: Bacteria > Chloroflexota > Anaerolineae > Anaerolineales > UBA4823 > JAQBDA01. The sequence continues at coordinate 9,670 of JAQBDA010000081.1, read as the reverse complement.
GGGAGAAGTGTCGGATATGTGCTGATTCCGTAGTTCTCACCCGACCATATTACAACATCCCATGGACCACCCGTATTGAGTGAGTTAAGGAAGCCGGGGTAGTCACCATCAACATGGACTGTCGCCGGGTAACCCAGGATAGCCAGGGCTTGTTGCACCAGTGTATTCGGAGCAACGTGAATCCAGTCGTCAGTATAGACTAGGATATTAGCGCTAGTATTGGCTTGGGCCGGTTCATAGCGATATGCACCCGGATACGCCATTGTCTCTCCGCTGTCCGTCATTCCGCTGAACGGAACGCCTTGGTTATCCTTGTACTGCCATGTTATTGATTCTGCATCGGCCTGGTCGATGAATGGCAACACACCTACTTCTTGTTCAGTAATGTTGAAATCGAGAGGGAGTGTACCCATATTTCCCAGGTCCAGCGGCACACTCTTATCATAGCCGTGAACAACGGTTGCGGTCAGTGGTGAAGGAGCCGCGCTGAGCATCCCTGACTCCAGGTAGAAGTCCTGTCCAACCGTGGTGAAGTTAGGAATGTCGACCACCTCCACATCTGGGAAATATATGAACTTCTCGGCGGTCAGGACCTTATGATAATCTTCCATAACCCCCAGGAAGGGCAATTGCAAGGTACCTCCCGGAGCAGCCTGACCGAGCGGACCAACCAGTGCAGTCGCGCCTGTGCTCCGGTCGGCAACCCGCAGCTCAGCGCGGAAAATGCCGTTGTTGAAAGCCGCCAGGTAGAGCGTATCCGTGCGCGGATCCCAGTCCATGCCCTGGCCGAAGTTAGCATCAAAACCTAGCGAGCCGATCACCGTACCAGCGCCGGTAGCCTTGTTGATGCCGATCAGCGAGTCGTTCACAATGTCATGGCCGTACATATTGCCCGCACCATCGACAGCGATGGCAATCGTACAAGGCGAGCCGGTGATCCCGCCGATCTGCGTAGCGGTCCCGGTGTTTATGTCGAAGGTGTACAGGATTGAAGTTGTTATGTCACAGCTTGACACGTACACCGTGCCGTCGGTCGGATTGACCGCCATGCCGGTGTAGGTATGCGAGCCTGGCGGCGGTGTGACCGGTATTGCGCTGACAATATCACCGTACTGGTCGTATTTCATCAGCTTGGCAGTGGTTGTACCGGTGATGATATAGGTGTAGCCATCCAGGGTCTCGCCTGCACCAGGGAAATCTGCCATGGGGAAGGCGTTCAGGTTCGGCAGCACTTCGGGAACGGACAGGTCGAACAGGGTAAGATATCCGTTTATATTCTCATACGAGTATGCTGAGCTGCGCATCGGAACGGGAGCCAAAGCCTGTTCTGGAGCAGCAACCGGTACGCCACCCGCAGGTGCTGGCCCAACCGACGGTTCGTATAAGCCAACCGGGAACTCGCCATCGCTGGCTGGGATCTCATCGATCGTGGCCGGGGCGAAGGTGGGTGAAGCGGCGGGAGAAAACAGCGTGTAGAAACCGTCCGCTACGGCTGGGTCCAGGGGAGTGGCCACCGATGTCGTGCTGTAGCCATCATTGTTATAGACAGCGGCTTCGTTCAAGCCCATCTGGGTGTTGTTATCGTAGACATTACCAACAACCAGACCTCCGGAAGCGGGCGGCAGGCAGGGTCCGACAGAGATATCATCCACCATCCAGCCAAAGTAGGCGTTGCCTGACGAGTCAACACTGTCGAAACGGAAGCGAAACAGGGCACTTTGGCCGACATAAGACGAGAGATCAAATATCCGCTGATACCATACGTCTTCAGTGTTGCCTTCACCCAAGGTAGTCCAGATCGTTCCGCCATCGGTAGAGATTTCTACGTAGCGGTTATCCCAGGAACAGTTCCCGCCGCACTCGGTCTTTTCGTAGCTGGAGAAGCTCAGATTCAAACCGCCAGGAGACAATATCACCGGGTTGTTCATCGTCAGGGAACCAGTGGTCGCCGAACCAGTACTGTAGTTGCAGGTGCCGCTCTGACCGTAATATGCCGCGTTGGTCGGGCTGGGGAAGGGTGCGACCAGCGAACCACATGCTTCACCCTGGCTCTCCGGATTCCAAAGGCCTCCCATTGTCCAATTACCATAACCATTCTCAAAATCCTCCCGGTAAATTGGCTTGTAGCCCGGCGCATTACAGGTAAACTGGTCCACATCCAGGGGGAAGTCCTGGGTGGTGTTGCCAGCCAGCGGGCCTAGGGTGAGGTCTGATGGTGCATACCCTGGCACCCAGGCGTTCACGTGGAAATCAAACGTGCCGCCGGTAGGCGCCTGGATTTCGTAGTAGCCGGTGGCCGGGTCGCTCCAAAACGGCAATGGCACTCCGCCAATCTCCAGGCTGGCATATAAAGGCCAGCCAGTGTTGGTGTCATATACATAGCCGGAAACTGAGACTGTCGGCGCAAGAGTCAGAGCAAAGTCCTGCACAGTCGTGCCACCATCGGTCACGGAGACTCCATTGACAGTGTTCGGCTGGTAGACAAAGGCTGAGGCGGTCACGTCGTAGCTGCCAGCAGCCACGGTCATGGTGTATACACCGTGAAAATCTGTTACTGCGGAGAAATCGATCACCCCGTCTGCTTCCACCATGGCTCCAGGAACGGGAGCAGAGGTGCCGGCGTCCGTGACCAAACCGGTCAAAGTGCCGATCTGGTCCAGTGCAAATTCCTTCTCAAAAAATATATCCGGGTCATAGTGACTGTTCCGGATATTACGATCGTCCGACCATTGGGTATACAGATAAGCGCCAAACTGGACCTGCTGGTCGTAGTCACCGTGGTAACAGGTTGCTACGATCGGATCGAAATTCGGGTTGAGCTGAGGGATTGCGGATGACACATCGGTGACACGGACGTTGGCGCTCCACGTCAATCCGCCGTCGTAGGAGAAAGCCTTGTAGCGATCGAACAGGTAGTTGTTCGCTGTGTCGTTGCGGCGGTCGTACCAGCTGGCAGCCACTACATTGGTCGGACCCACACTGAGCGAGGGGAAGAACTGGTCCGTGTTCGTACCGTCGTCGTTCAGAAGGACTTCAGGACCCCAGGTAGCGCCGTTATCGGTCGAGCGGCGGTAGTAGACGTTGATCACATCCCCGATGTTGTAGCCATCCGGATCCTTCACATAGATAACGTGCAGGATACCATCCGGACCGACAGAAATCTGCGGTGAGGGCAGGTAGCGTAAACCGTCTCCGGTGTTGGCTTTCAACGCCGGTCGACCGCAGTTCGTCGATGCGGTGCTGTCGCGAGGGTTGACAGCGTTGTTCAGCGGATTTGTCACCGGGCTGAAACTGCTGCCGCCGTTGGTCGATCGCACGATCTCTACATCGATCGGACCCGCAGGGTAGCTGTCCCAGTGTACCCATCCGACGTACACATCGTTGGTCACCGGGTTCACCGCAGGCCAGGCTCCCTGCACGTTGCTCTTCAGGCTGATATCCACGGGCGTCGACCAGGTGGTGGTGTTGTTCGAGTAGGTCGAGTAGATATGCCCGTTGGTAAAGTCAGTCCAGGCCACATACAGCCGACCGTAATAAGGCGAGATTAGGTTATTATCAACCGCCATCAGTTCTTTGTCGTCATTTGAACCGGCATGTATCAATCCGACATAGGCAAAGCTCTGGCAGTCGTCTGTCGAGACCCACAGCCCCAATCCGCCGGTGTGCAGCGCGGCGTAGTAGAAATTGCCATCTGACTGCCGCCAGACCAGGCTTGGGTCGCCGAACCCGTTACCGCCGCCCCCGGAAGGGAATGGACCGTGATCGACAAACGTTTCCCCACCATCTGTAGAGCTGCTGAACCCCATAAAGGCGATACTTCCTACTGCCCAGTGCTGTGAGTCGTTATACGCCGAGCAGATCGTCCCGGTGTCCGGATTAACAGCAATGGAGGTCTCGCTCTGCGTGGTGGATAAGCCTACATCGGTCGTCGGATCGTTTACCAGCACATCATCCGCCAGCGGAGCCAGCATTCGCTCACCGCGAGCAAGCGTTTCAGCTTGCGTTGGTACGAGGCCGCATTCGATCATCAGTCTGGTTTCTAGTGCTCCAGACATCATTCCACGCGTTTGTGGATCATCCAGCAGAGCACATGCAGGTGAAACCGGCGCATCCTGGGCTGGGTTTATTGGGTCTTCCCCTGCCATCGCCGGGGATGATGCCATGCCAACTATCAGGCTGAACATGAGCATCAGGTTGAACATGAGAAAAGGCTTCTTTTTCATTTTGCATTCTCCGCGAATATTTTAGGGCTCATCCGTTGAATGAAAGACATTATTTCAAATTTGTCACCTCCTGGATAAAATGCGAGACCTTAGCTATTTCAGCTAGGATGAGATATAACGCTAAAATGTGTACAGGTAAAATGGATCGTGTTGCTGTGGATGAGACTACACATTACATCATAAATTATGAGTAATTTACCTATTTGTAGGACCCAACTTGTTGATAACACAGGCAGATATTGACTGTCAAGAAAAAAAGATGTGAAATATGTGATTTAGTGGGTTTCTATCAGAAGTGTAAGGATTATTATCAGGGGCTGTTAAGTTATTCTTTCAATGTAATCCCGAACTGAGTTGTGACAGATTACATGAGCCAAAACAGAATGCATCAGGTGGCGAGATGAACTACCAGTCGCCGCCAGACCATATTTGGCGGCTGGCGCTCCTCGAGAACCTAGCGGATGATCACCGGTAGGGTGATGCTGCCAGTACTGCCCTTGCTGTTAGGCATGCTCCAGATATCGCCCACCCGTACACCCCCAATTCCCCCTGAACTGCGTAACTTCTAAAATATTTGAGAACCTCACAAATACAGGATAGAACAAATGTTTGACAATTCAGGTCATGTTGGTTAGAATAATGGAAGTATCAGTAATAGCGTTCCATTTACAGAGAGATTTGTATCCACCCAAAGGAGATGGGCATTATGAGCGGAGTACGGGTACTGGTTGGCACGCGCAAGGGCGCGTTCATCCTGACTGCCGATGGCGGTCGGAAGAAATGGGAGATCAGCGGGCCGCATTTCCCGGGCTGGGAGATCTACCATATCAAGGGTTCGCCGGCTGACCCGGACCGGCTGTACGCTTCTCAGTCCAGCGGCTGGTTTGGGCAGGTGATGCACCGCTCCAACGACGGCGGGGTGACCTGGGAGACGGTGGGTAACGAGTTCGCCTACGAAGGTGTGCCGGGCACGCACCAATGGTACGACGGCACGCAGCACCCCTGGGAGTTCAAGCGCGTCTGGTATCTGGAGCCTTCTGCGAGCGACCCGGATGCGGTCTATGCCGGCGTGGAAGACGCGGCTATCTTCCATACCGGCGACGGCGGGCAAACCTGGCAGGAGCTGCCCGAGCTGCGCAGCGCAAAAGGGCATCTCTGGCAGCCGGGTGCGGGTGGGATGTGCCTGCACAATATCCTGCTTGATCCCAGCAATCCGGGGCGCATCTTCACCGCCATCTCAGCTGCCGGCGCGTTCCGCAGCGATGACGGCGGGGAGTCCTGGCGACCGGTGAACAAGGGTCTGAAGTCCGATTTCGAGCTGCCCGACCCTGAGGCCGATGTAGGGCACTGCGTCCACAGCATCACCATGCACCCCTCCCGGCCGGATGTGCTGTTCATGCAGAAGCACTGGGATGTGATGCGCAGCGACGACGCCGGCGACTCGTGGTACGAGGTCAGCGGAAACCTGCCCAGCGATTTCGGCTTCCCGATCGCGGTGCACACCCACGAGCCGGAGACAGTGTATGTCGTCCCGATCAAGAGCGACTCCGAGCACTACCCGCCGGAAGGCAAGCTGCGCGTCTACCGCAGCCGCACGGGTGGCAACGAGTGGCAGGCGCTGACGAAAGGGTTGCCGCAGGTGGACTGCTATGTCAACGTGCTGCGCAGCGCGCTGGCGGTCGATTCGCTCGACCCCTGCGGGGTGTACTTCGGCACTACCGGCGGGCAGGTCTACGCCTCACCCGATTCCGGTGACAGCTGGATGACCATCGTGCGCGACCTGCCTGCCGTGCTCTCGGTCGAGGTGCAGGCGCTGCCATGATCCGGGTTGTGCTGCCCACGCATCTGTGGCGTCTGGCGGGGGTGGGGCGCGAGGTCGAGGTCCAGGTCGAGGCTGCGGTGACGATCGCAGCGGTGCTGGACGCTCTGGAAGCCAGCTATCCGGTGCTGCGCGGCACGATCCGTGACCACACCACCAAAGAGAGGCGTGCATTCATCCGCTTCTTCGCTTGCCAGGAGGACTTGTCGCACGAGCTGCCAGATGCCCCATTACCCGAGGCGGTCGTCACAGGCGATGAGCCGCTGCGCATCGTGGGAGCTATGGCTGGCGGGTAATTGCAGATATAGAACAGGGGTAATTGATATGGGTATAGTCATTGCTGGCGCGACCCTCTCCGTGGACGGTTTTATGGCGGACCGCAACGGTGACGTGAGCCGCCTATATCCCGATCTTGAGACTTTGCGGTACACAGAGTAGCTTCGCGAGTCCATCCACACGACCGGAGCGGTGGTGATGGGCAGGCATGCCTACTCCATGGGTGATCCGGACAGCTTCGTCGAGTACTACGAATATCAAGTGCCGATCTTTGTGCTTACCCATTCTGTCCCTGAGAAGCTGCCACGGGAGAACGAAAGACTGACAATTACCTTTGTCACGGACGGCATCGAGAGCACCATGCGGCAAGCAAAATCAGCCGCCGGTGACCGGGATGTCACGATTGTCGGTGGAGCCAGCACGTTCCAGCAGTGCTTTTCTGCCGGGTTCGTCGACGAGCTGCACATAGATATCATGCCTGTGCTCTTCGGGGCACGCCAGCGGCGTATCGCAAAAATCGTACGGAAGCTTATTGTTGGCGAGTGAGCTTATATATGTGAAGTAATTATTGTTGTAAGCAAGCAGCCAGCTGTCAAAGTGGGACAATTTCGCAAATTGTCCCACTTTCCGCATTGGTCGTGATTACCCTTGTGCTGTCACTTTCCTGAGGCGGATGGGGGATTGATCCGCAGGCGCTCGATCTCGCCGCGGGCTTCCAGGTCAAGCTGGACGGCTTTGGTGTACCAGCGCACCGAGCCGGGTTTGGGGAAAAGCTTTCAAAATATACTTGACAAATAATATCTTATTTGATAATATATCCGCAGCGTATATATCTGTGACGGATATAGATGTGGAGAGTGGAGAGTGGAGAAAAGAGAGTAGGCAATGCAGCCCGCTGACTGCTGACCGCATTTCCTAGTTCCTAACTCGCAATTCGCAACTGGAGAATTATATGACCAACATAACACCCATGCCCGAAGACATGCTGCCCTTGACCCCGGCGGTGTTCAACATCTTGCTGGCTTTAGCAGATGGTGAGAAGCACGGTTACGCCATCATGATCGAGGTCGAAGAGAATACCCAGGGGGAGGTAAAGATGGGTCCCGGCACGCTGTACGGCTCGATCAAGCGCATGCTGGGGGCGGGGCTGATCGAGGAGACGGACGAGCGCCCCGACCCCGAGCTGGACGACGAGCGCCGGCGCTACTACCGGCTGAGCGGGTTGGGGCAGCGCGCGCTGCATGCCGAGGCCGAGCGCCTGTCGCGCCAGGTATCGGTCGCCCGTCTGAAGCACGTCTTGAATTTCACTTAGGAGGTGAGTCATGCTTGAGAATACTCACGACCCCCAACCGGTGACATTTTCGGTGCGTTTGTATAGACGGCTGGTGTCGGCTTATCCCGCCGAATTCCGCCGTGAGTATGGCGAACCGATGCTTCAGGTATTTCGCGATAGCTGCCTGCGGGCTATTCTGGAAGGTGGATCAGGGGCGCTGTTCGCCCTGTGGGCCCGCACGAGCTACGATTATTTCAAGTCGATCATCGAAGAATACGCCCGAGGAGGTACGGAAATGACGCGCGAGAAATTTATCAAACTGAGCGGCTGGGCATTGATGCTGGCAGCGGTTGTCTTTGTGGCAGGATTTAGTATCGGGGGTGGCGAGACCTATTACGATGATCCGCTGGGCGGGCCGGATGGTTTCTATGAGTACGGCCAGCTCATCCTCATCCCGGTCGCCATGTTATTGTACGCCGTGGGCATGCGCGGTCTTCTGGCTCGCTATGGGGGAACCTCCGGCAGTCTGGGAAAAACCGGATTGGTTATCGCAGTAATCGGCAGCGTGTTGAGCTTTTTCAGCGCCATCCCCCTGTACGCGCTTATGACTCCCTGGTTGGGAGAGTGGTGGTATTTCATGATTTACAGCATGCTGGCGATGTTGGTGGGTCTATCCCTGTTCGGGCTAGCTGCGCTGCGCACAAAACCCATGCTGCGCTGGAACGCGCTGCCGCTTTTGACCGCCATCTGGTTCCCATTGGTTTTTATAATCGGATGGATGCTTGAACTATCTGGGATCAGTACGAACAGCGTAGATGGGTATATGGGGTATATGGCGTTCGTGGCGCTGCTGTTCCTGTTCGTAGGCTCGATGGTATTGGGCTACACACTGCAGAAGGACACTCCGTCAGCAGCCCCCGGCAGCCCGCTCCAGGCCTAAACAATGCTCAAAACCTCTCCTGATCCAGGTCTCGTAGCCATGTCGATGTCGATATATCGTGCTATGCTGAACCTGTACCCACTGCAGTTCAAAGAGGAATATGGCGAGCCTATGGCACAGGTCTTCCGTGACTGCTGCAAGCAGGCTTACCTGGAAGGTGGGGTGATCGCGCTGCTGGCTTTGTGGGCGCGTACGGGGCTGGATTATCTCAAGACACTCATTGAAGAATATGCCAGAGGAGGCACGAACATGACCCGCGAAAAATTTATCAAATTGAGCGGCTGGGCGTTGGTATTTGGCTCGGTTGCGCTCTTCGTCGGCTGGATGGCGAGCACTCGCCCGGATTACAACCAGTACAACGCCGCCAGCCTGCCCATTGACCGCTACGCTAATATTGCCAGTCCACTGCTCATGTTCCTGGGGATCTTGTTGCTCAGCCTGGGGCTGCTGGGGCTGCTGGCACGCTATGGTTCAGAGGCGGGCGGGTTTGGTCGCTTTACGCTGGGATTTGGCGCCCTGTGTGGGGCGGTGACCCTGATTGGTGGGCTCGGCGTGGCGAACTATGACAGCGGACCCTGGTGGTATCTGTTCTTACTGGGCTGGACATTCCAGAACCTGATGCTGGCGCTGTTCGGCATCGTCTGCCTGCGACTGCGCATCCTGCCGCGCTGGAACGGTCTACCGCTGCTGGCTGGGATCGGGGTGCCTGTGTTTGTGTTTATCGCATTTGCATACGAGGCGATAACCGGGTCGTGGGTGGGAGGATCTGGTGCAGTAGAGCTCGCCGTTCTCCTGGTCGAGATGGTCGGATTTGCCGGGCTGGGCTACCTGCTGCAGGCCGATTCGCAGCCAGCCCCGCCGGCAGCAGGAGCTGTCTAGGTGACAAAAGTGCCACGCACATTCGTACGTGCGTGGAATCTGCTTCTTTTCACCCGAGGAGGTGTACGAAACTTAATGTAAAACCTGGTGCCTTGGCGTCTTAGCGCAGAGCAAGCCAATGGCAATATAAACTAACTTAGAGGTGGAAAACCGAAAGGATTTACTGTTATGAAAACCATGCAATCTGCTCAATACAATAGAACACTCGCCAGGATAACGGTGACCATCATCGTTATCCTGATGGTACTGGCATTTGCTAT
>JAQBDA010000080.1:0-3283 GCA_032124675.1 Chloroflexota bacterium | reverse complement strand
CCAGATTTTCGCCGTACAGCATCGTAGGTCCCTGTACAATGCAGCGGTGCGGGTCGCAAAGCACAATTTGGGCACCCATTCCAACCAGCTTATCGATAAAAAACATCCGGCTTGGGTACATCCAGTCGTGGAAAAGCACACTGCCTCTGGATTGAGTTGCTACTACAATAGCTATGCTCATCAGGTCGGTGGGGAATGCGGGCCAGGGCATTACGCTTATCTCCGGGATGACATCCCCCAGGTCGGGTTCGATGCTCAACTTCTGTTCTGCCGGCACAATCACATCCTGGCCTTCAGTTTTCCACTCAACTCCCAAACGCCTGAATACGACGGAGATCATGTCCAGGTACTCGGGTCCGGCATTGCGGATGGTTATGGCGCTGCCGGTCACAACTGCAGCACCGATATAACTGACAACTTCGAGGTAATCTGGTCCTATCGTGAACTCACATCCTTGCAGGCGGGACACACCTTCAATATGCAAGGTGTTCGATCCGATATCATCAATCTTTGCCCCCATCTTATTGAGAAGATGACACAATTCTTGAATGTGCGGCTCGGAAGCAGCATTGCGCAGTATGGTATCTCCGCGGGCAGTAACAGAAGCCATGATTGCATTCTCGGTAGCGGTGACGCTGGCTTCATCCAGCAGGATGTTGGCACCCTTTAGCCCCTGGGTATGGAAATGGAAGCGTTTCTCACTGCGGTGATAATCAACTGTTGTGCCCAGCGCTTCGAATGCCAGGATATGCGTGTCCAGTCTACGGCGACCGATGATATCTCCCCCAGGTGGAGGTATAAGCAGATCACCGGATCGGGCGATCATCGGACCGGCAATCAGGATGGAAGCCCTGATCTTTCGGCACATCTCAGGATCGAGATCCGAGGGGCGAACATCCCTGGCATACACCTTCCAGGAGTGATCACCGATGACAGTTACCTCCACACCCAGGCTTTCCAGCAGGCTGCGCATGGTTTGAACATCTTCAATGTCAGGCACGTTGTGCAGGATGACAGGATCTTGTGTGAGGGTGCAAGCAGCAAGCAGCGGCAATGCTGAGTTCTTGTTGCCCGAAGGCGTAATTTCTCCCGTTAATGGAACGCGACCCTGGATTATAAGTTTATCCAAATTGACCTCCTGGGGGGAAGAGTAGGATTGATGAGCATCAGTGAGTCCTCGCCAGTACTGCTATAATACACCTATGTCATTAATTTTGCCACTCGTATTGGCGGCAGCAACCGGTTGGTTGGCAGGAGTTTTAGTGAATTACACATCAGACCAACTGCCGGTTAGACGCAGATTCTCGCTACCTTTTTGCCTGAACTGTGAGTCAAGCCAGCCTTTACTGAACTATTTTTTCTGGCCGAGACAATGCCAGACGTGTGGCAAGCACCGCGCAATAAGGACCTGGATTGTGGAGGCAGTATTTATCATCGTATCCATCTGGCTGTGGACAAGTCCTATCCCACGGTTTTCGTTCTTCGAAGGGCTGGTGCTGCTGGTTTATTTCGGGGTGGTCACGGTCATTGATATCGAGCACAGATTGATCCTGCACCCGGTCAGTATCATCGGTGCAGTATTGGGGCTGATTTACGGTATCCAACTGCATGGAGCGTGGAGTACTATCCTTGGCGGGTTGGCAGGATATGGTTCGATGCTGGTGCTGTACTTTTTTGGCATCCTCTTCTCGGCTTACCAGGCACGCAGGCGAGGCGAGTCCCAATTTGAAGATGCTCTAGGGTTCGGGGATGTCAATCTTGGCGGAATACTGGGTCTGCTCTTAGGCTGGCCTGGCGTTGTTGCAGGATTACTGCTGGCGGTTATCCTTGCAGGTGTGATCAGTCTGGCATACCTGATATGGACGCTGATCCGGAAGCGTTACGACTCTGGCCTGGCTATCCCATATGGTCCTTTTCTGGTTGCAAGTGCTGTGTGGCTGCTCTACTTTACCGGTAAGACGAGCTGATCAAAATGAAGTCTGTTCGAAGGAATCCTTCCAGGGCTGCTGGTCAAAGCCTGGTAGAACTGGCGCTAATCTTTCCACTAATCCTGATCATGCTGGTCGGGATGATCGAGGTGGGCTTCCTGATATATAACTATTTGAATGCGCTGGATTTAACCCGGGAAGCTGCCAGATTCGCGTCGGTCAGGGATTATACAATCTCGACACCCGGTCAGGCAACAGGCGCAGACTGTACAGACAATTTATTAGATTACTATAAAGACACTGCCTGTTTCTTTATAGACCCATCTCTCAACTCAAATACTCCCCTGGATCCAACCAGATACGATGATGTTACTATTTCTGTGTTTAGCGTGGTCTCCGGCACACTTGCCACAATCTCGGACCGCTGGCCGCAGGCACCAATCGATACAGATGGGGATGGAGTCTGGTCGCAGTATAATAATAACTGGACGAAGGATTGCCAGGGAAATATTATCCACACACAGCCGATCTTTTCGAATGCGGATATCGAGACAAAATTCCTGACCTCCGCACCGAAAGCGAAGGGATTGGTATTGGTTGAGGCGCATATTTGCTACGACCAGTTAATTTACATCCCGATACTGTCAGACTATATCGGTTCTCCGTTCCGCATCCATACCTATACCTTCATGCCAGCACCGGAAGCGTTCCCTACACCGACGCCCATTCCCTATCCCTAGCAGCCAGGTAGGAGAATATATGTCATACGATCATTGGTCGAAAAACCATTGGCTGAAGAACTGGCAGAAGGGAGGATGTTGGAGCCTGGGTAGTTTCAGAAGAAATATATCTACGCGGGAATCAGGTCAGGCTTTACTGCTCCTGGCGATCAGCTTTCTGGCGCTACTGGCGTTTATCGGTCTGGTTACCGATGCCGGGTCATTGTATATCACGTACACTCAGCTCAAACGGGCGGTGGATTCAGCCGCAGTTGCGGCTGCAAACAACGTGAAGATCACCACCCCAGGGGAATCTTACAGCACCCGGAAGCAGAGGGTCACAGAAGCGGCTAGAGAACTTCTTTCTCTGCACGACATCAATGATCTGACGCTGCTAGAGGTTTATTTGTGCGATGATGCGAGCAAACCGGCGGATTTTGCTGCTATGTGCCCGCCTCCAGGCGATCCGCCTAGAAAGCTGGCATATGTTAAAGCTGTCCAGGATGCCCCCGTGTTCTTCTTGCACTTATTCGGTATCCAGGCGGTTCCATTCAGCACCAGCTCAGTTGGAGAGGCGGCAACGGTTGACCTGGTATTGGTTATCGATACATCTGAATCGATGGCGTCAGATGGCTG